>JBDTMN010000008.1 GCA_039934295.1 Candidatus Taylorbacteria bacterium
TTCTCACTGCTTTGGAGAGACCAAAGAGTGCAATATGTATCTGGCCTTATGCATTGAATGAAAACGAAATGCGAGGCAACTGCGGATACACGAAGGAGAGGGGACGGGGGAAACTCATTCGGTATGAAAACTAGCGTCCAAGATTATCGCTGTAAATTTTGGTGAGCGTCGGCAGGCGCGTTTTCTTGAAATCGGCGGAGAGAGTATCGAGATTTTGAGCGAGAAATCCGGCAAGGGAAAGTCCGGTGTCTGAAAAGATGCTTCGATTGATATGGGTCATGGAGAGCGAGCCCAATTCTCCCAAAAGGCCAACTCCGCCTCGGACCGTTACGTTAAGCCCGATCAAGTTCCCATTTTTGTCCACCACTGACCCGCCCGATGAACCCCTTTCTCCGACAGTTGATGCGGAGAGGAGGAGAAAATCCCTTTGTCTTCCGTCGAAACTTTGGATAGCGTTGATTTTGGTGACAGCAGAAACAGAGAAAAGGTCGCGATTCAAGCTCACGCCTCCCAAGACTCCGGCGGGGTAGCCGGTGGCAAGGACATCAATACCTCTCGTTTCGACTTCATTAAAATTCATGGGAAGATAGGGGAAAGAAGCGGGGAGCGCGAGGCGGGGGTCTATGCTTTGGTCAATGAGGAGGAGCGCGAAATCATTTTCTCCGGTGCCGACGGGATCCAACTCGGTGATTGTCGCATAATTTTTGGACACCCACGTTTCTGGAATATAAAAAAGAGTTGCCTTGTAGCGAGCTTGGGCCGGATTACCCGTCCGAATCACGCAGTCGATAAAATTTTCTCGGGTGAAATCTTTGAGAAGAAAATATTGGCCAATGTGCGCGTTTGTGAGCACCACTCCTCGGGGGTCAACGATGACCCCGGTTCCGGAGATGGCGAAGAAGGGAGGGGATTTGGGAATGCAGATGATGTTTACCAGGGCCTCTTTTGTTTTTTTGCTTACATCGACGAAATCATTTCTCTCGAACAAAAATGCTTGGAGCGAGAAAGCCAAATTGCTCTTTGCTACCTCTTTCATATTTTCTCCACTCCCTTTCTCAAGGGGAATGTGCGCAAGATTTTTGGTTGCCAAAAACAAGGGAATAACAAGAATCAGCGCTATCGCAAGCCATTTCAGTTTTTTTGACGAGTGCCCCATGAGGTTATTATATGCGTTAAACTTCGAAATGTGAAAGCTCGTCCATCTTATTGCGACCACCTGTCATTTCTGTTATATTTTACAAATCGCGGGACTGGTTTAGTGGTAAAATGACACACTTCCAATGTGTAGTCGGGGGTTCGATTCCCCCGTCCCGCACAAATGAAAAACAGTTTGCTCTGTAAAGGACCAGACTGTTATTCATTTTTGCTAATGTTGGGGGATCGAACTGGGAAGGGGTCGGGAAACGGGAGTTTCCCGTGGAGGTGAGAAGCGAAAACTTGGAGCTTCGCAAGACCTTTTGAGACAATTTCTGAATTGTCCAAAAGGTGTACTGTTCCTGTAAGGAAAACCGAGTCTTCGAGGAATTAGAAACCGTGGGTTTCTAAAGAGTCCCGAGTCTTACGAGGGACGAGTGAGATAGCGAAGCGTCCCCCGTCCCGCACAAATTTTTCTTTTCGGGTATAATCTCTCTATGAGCCAGGAAGGATTAGAACCCAACAAGTTGAAGATTTCCTTAAAGCCCGAAGATATGGTCGGGAAATTTCATGTTGAGGAAGAGAATAAAAAGAACACGATTCGAGAAGATGCCAAAAAACGCTTAATCGGTGGTTTATCGCGAGGTTACTTGGATTATGTAGAAAAGAGTCTCGAAGGCGTAGATAATGTCCGTGCAGAGGATGAAGACATTGATAATTATCAGTATGATCGAAATGATGATGACTGGGAATGGGAAAAAAGAAGACGATTATCTAACATACCCGATGAAGTCAAAGATTCTCCAGAGGTTATACAAGCCGCCACGGAAGGAATGATGGGATGCTTATCGAACGGAGATATAGAGCAGGCAACCGAAATTAAGAATATTTTCTCTATTCCCACCGAAATTATTTACCATTCAACTGAACTACATGCCATTCAAGAGGCATTGGCGCGCCGCTTATCACATGAAGATAACGACGGCGTAATTGAGTTAATAAATAATTTTTTCCCCGCTCGTTCTGCAGAAGGAGGACTCTCACCAGAATTTGAGCAAACTTTTAAAAAGATACTAGGAAACCTTATCTCAGATGGTTATGTTGATAGAGCAATTGAAATTAAACATAGACTTTACCTGAGCCAGTCAATTATCACCTCTTCCGAAATTCAAGACAGCATTAAAAAACAACTTATATATTTCTTTCAGCGCGACGATATTAGGGGAGCTGAACATCTTAAAGAACAATTTTCAATAACCGCAAATGTACTAGCTTCCTCCGAAGTTCAGGAGATTGTTAAACATTTTGTCGCATATACACTTTCAAAGGAGTACTATAACGATATTGGATACGCTAGGGAGATTTGTGGTAAGTTTTCTCTTTCCTCAGAGAACGTCATGCAGGCCGCCACAGAAGGATTGATAGCACGATTGTCAAAGGGAGATATTCATAGGGCAAGCGAAATCAGACAGGAATTCTCCATTTCTCCAGAGACGATTACTTCACCGACAGTACAACAGGCGGCTAGGCAAGGAATGTTGGATTTATTATTGGACGATAAAGAATACAGATCCATCGAACATGCTATTGCCATAAAAGATCAGTTTGCCATTTTACCTGAGTCTCTGGCTTCCCCAGAGACTCAACGGGTTTGTCAGAAAGTGGTCGTGAGGTATTTGTCTTCGGAGTATCCTCAGATTGACGAGGCCATAAAATTTAGAAATCAATTTGGACTTTCTGATTCTGCTACAAGACAGGCCGCCGAGGAAGGAATGATAGCGCAAATAAAGAGGAATAGCATGCATGATGCGGAAAAAATAAAAAATAAATTTTTTTCTTCTGGGGAAGAAGCCTTGTCCCCTGAAGTGCAAGAAGCGGTTAAACAGGCAATGATTAGAACACTGTTAGCAGGTGAGAATGCCTTTATCACAGAAACTTTAAGGTTGAAGATGAGCTTCGCTCTTCCTACTGAAGTGTTATCTTCTTCCGAAGTCCAGCAAGCCGCAGAACGAGCTATGTTGAAATGTCTTACGAACGGAGAGGTACTTAACACGGTTAGAATTAAAAATTCCTTTTCCCTACCGACCGAGGTAACTTCATCTCATGCGGTTCAACTGGCGGCAAGAGCAGGCATGGCAAAATGTTTAGCAAAGGGGAATGCCTATAACACATCTGACGTAGATGAAATCAGAAACATGTTTTCTCTTTCTGTTGAGAATACACAGCTAGCCGCGAAAGAGGGTATGATGGCGCAATTAGCGAATGGAAACATCGCCGGGGCCGAGTCGATTCAGGAAAAGTTTTCAATTTCTCAAGAGATTATAGTTTCTGACGAAGTTAGAAAGGCTGCTACAGAGGGAGTGTCTAGATGTCTATTAAATGGATCTGTTGACGATGTCCTTAAGATAATTGACAAATTTTCATTACCAATTGAATACATAAAATATAACATTATAGGAGTAATGACACTTGCCTTAGCTTCAGGGACTGAACGAATGGATGTTGCCATTGAAATTAAAAGTAAATTCCCGTCTTTAGTAGCCGAAATTACTACGTCCTATAAAGATACTCAAGAAGCTGCGAATGAAGGTTTATTTAAGTATATATCATATGGCCACATTGATAGCGCATATTTTAATAGAATTAGTTCAGTAATGAATAAGTTTTCTCTTCGGGCCGATTATCTATTTTCGCCGAAAATGCAGAAAATCGCCATTAAGAAAATTACAGACTGGATATCGGCAAGAAATGGCCGAGACGTTGTCATGCAAATTAAAGATCAGTTTTTACTACCTGACGAGGCGGTTCATTCTGCGGTAATAGACGGCATGGTAAACCTTTTGAGCTCAGGACAAATTGACTATGCTGAAAAAGTTAAGGACCAATATTCTCTTTCAGCCGAAAATTTGTTAAAAGCGGCAAAGCAAGCTTTTCTCAAGTGTTTAGCTGACGACAAAAATGAACGTGCAGAACAGATAAAAGAAAAATTCAAAGTGAGCGTTAGCAGTGAAGATATTCTCGAATACTTTCCTGAAATACGGACCTTATTATCTGAATTACGAACTATCTCTCCAGATTTTGCGACGCAAGCTGAAAAAACACCGGATTTGTTATTAAGTCTCCTTGAATTTAGGAAAAATCCAAAGAAGATTATCGATATCGCAACACAAAATCCTTTTCTTTTGGAGGCGGTGGCTTCCAACCCTCGTTTCGGTTCGCGGTTGCTGATTAAATATCCGCAATTCGACCGCATATCCAAAGAAAATATAACAACGCAATGCGCGGCTAAAAAGAAAATTATGACGGAACATCCCGATATTGACCCGCAATCAGTTGAATTTCGCATGTTGATGCAGGATACTTTGTTGGCCTTTGGCAAAAACAAAGAGGTAGTGGCGGACATTGACTCAAAAGGACTTAGTTCAGAACGGTGGCTCAATTATGATGAGACCGCCTCGTTTAATTTAGGGTCAAATGAAAATACATTGGCTTTTTCGGAAATAATTACTACGCCGATTAACAGGATTAAGGAGACAATTGATACTTATGCCTACACTATCAAAGAAGTGTTGAGTGAGTACCGTGTCGAGTTAATTGCTTTTGAGATCGCATTAGGTGGGGGTACAGCACCAACAGATGAGCTTCAGAAAATGATGACGGCTCTAGAAAAAGCCAAGAGCGAAGGGAATGCAAAAAGAGTAGCAGGTATTGAAAAAGGAATAGAAAATCTAAAAGCTAAATCATCACAAGAGCGAAAAGGTGTACTTTGGGAGAAACTTTTAGCCGATGTAGCTTCATTTCAGCGGCTCAAGGATGACATATTTAAGGCGCAGGAGATATTTGCCAGCACAGAAAAGGAACTTGAAAACGCGATTACAGAGAAAATGCCTTCGGGTAAAAAGATTCAGGAGATTAAGCGCAAAATGGCAGTCGCAAAGGAAGACCTACGCGCCAAGTTTACTGTCATGGAGCGTCGCATTGAGGAATTTAGAGCGAGTCTCCAAAATATGATTGCTCCGGCTTTGAGTAGTGAACGCGCTTCCGCTCTCGTTCAAGACATAAATACTCGACTTGCCGAGCAGTTCAACCATTTCGATGCCGACAGAAGCATGCTTAAAAATCTTTTTGGTGAACAGTCTGATAAAAAAAAGGAAGAGATGGAAAGTCGTCCCATGAGCATATTCGTCTGGACGAGAGACCCCGATGTTGATTTATATCAAGGCAATTACTCACCGTGCTGTATATGCATAGACAGCACATATCATGGAGCCGAATCTCCTATCGCTGACTATAATACCGACCTCGGTATCCAAATTGTAAATGTGTGGGACGAAACCAAAAATGAGCCGGTAACGGCGGCTTGGTGTTGGCTTGGCGAAGACGAAAATGGGGAGCCAGCTTTGGTGGTGGATAATATTGAAGCCAATACATTATTTAGTGCAAACTTCTCTGAGCAGTTTACAAATGAGCTTTTTAAATATATCAAGGAGTATGCTAAAGCAGTCGGCGTCAAGAAAGTCGTGCTCGGAAAAGCTAATAATGATTTGCCTACTGCTGGAGAGTTATCAAAACTTCCTGAAAACGTTCAGAAATACACCAAGATAGGTGGTGCAAATAGGTCTGACGGATACTTTTTGGAAGCAGAGAGCAGTTCAGTCAAAGTGATTTGGGAAAAAGGAGTTAAGTCTTCAACTAAAAAAGCGGAATCGAAAACAAAAAAGTCTGAAGCTGAACGTGTAGTGTTTAGTGAAGTCAACGCGTATGCTCTCACCGAGCCTGATTTTCGCTCAATGAGAGAACTTGAACGCCGAGTATATGTAAATGATAGCGAACTCATACAAGGCCTTGAGCTTGTAAGAGATATTAATGAGGGCAATGGTCTCGAGTATTCTGTAGCGATTTGGGGTGTTCCTGAAGGTAGCACTAAACAAGAAATGATTGCCTACGCAGTTGCAGTAGAAGATGAAACTGATGAAGGAGACAAATCAGTCTATCTTGAGGATATTGCCGTGGCTCCGGAAGCTCAACGGCAAGGAGTCGGACGGAAAATAATTCAAGAATTAGTGCAGAGGTTAAAAGCAAAGGCGACCACTCTCGGTGAGCCCGTACTTTTTGACATGCACCTGCGACCAAATTCTCTCGCTATGCTCGATACCCAGCGAGAAACATTTGCGGGAATTGGGGTAGTTCCCATTGAAGAAGTGCTTGTTCCTGACTACTATGACGAGGGTGAGGATGCTGTTTATCGGGTGTACGAGGTCATGCCATCGAGTCAAAATTGACAAGACGGGTATTCTCGTGTTATACTCAAAAACGGAAGAAGTCCCTACATTTTTCCCAATAGGAGTTCGTAAGTGAGAGGTTCTTACGAATTTTCCAAACTCTAACTTCAAAAAGGACAAAAGATGATTTCAGTGAAATGCGTCGGAGGACCCTACAATGGAGTTGTGTGGGCTGTGCCGCGGGAGATGAATCCATCAACACTCTTTCACGACTTGATCGAAAAAGAGTCGGGCTGGGAGATTGACCTCAGTCAGGCATCGCGGGAGGAGGCGATTGCTTGGGGCGGGGCAGACTTGATTGCACGCGCAGTGCGAGCAGTCAGAAAAGGTTTGACGGCTAACTTTATGGGCACGGAGTACTCCACAATGGAGGAGCTTCAATCATTTGAAGATGCCATGGTCAACTCGGGATACTGCGTCCGCGTAGCACAGGACGACGAGCGGGGAATGGTGGTGGACATCGTTCAGCCAGAGTAGTTCTTTTCTGCCGCAGCGGATAATTTCAACCGGACGAGTTTTTGCGGAAACTCGTCCACTTTATTGAGTTTACAATATTTGAAAATTGTGGATTCATTGAGTCAGATTTACAAAATTATTTACAGTCCCCGAGGGGCTATTGGTCAGGCGATGGAACCCAAGTAGTGGAGTAAAATTCACTACGAGGCATGTTGGGCAAGCAAGAAAGCAGTGTGAGCGTTTTGACCCTAATTCTTTTTGATTTAACTATGACCCCAGATATAATCGAACATAATCCGAAACGTCTCGGTGATGTATTTGCTTTCAATGGCGATAGTAATGATGCTTTCTTTGAAGTTTGTGATTGCAACCTTGTCTCCATAGATAATAATCTGAGCCGGGATATTTAGTTTTTCGGTCGGAATCATCTTGCGAGTGATTAAATGTTTCTCGTCTTCTTCTACTGGAAGCACTGCCACGTGCCCTTCGTGGCGGGGAGTGATAGCTCGCGTCTTAATATTCTGCTCCGCCTGCTTCTTAACTTGCTCCTTGATGAGATGGATTACTTCCTGTTTTCCTTGATGAATTGGAGAACTTATCACCAAAATATTTTGATTCACATCGAGAATATCGTTATATATCTCTTGAAGTCCCGCGACTCCTTCCAAAAACTGGACGTTCGGTTTTCCCTGTAAAAGATTAAAAGATGAAGAAAGGGAAGTGAGGGTCGTCTGAAGAAGTGCTTTTGATTGTTCCACATCTAATTTTTTTTCCTCGAGTAGTTCCACAAGTCGCTTTGGATGTTCGGGGGAAAACAGTGCGATCCTTCCTGATGTTTTTTTCTTTTCAACTAATCGAAGAACGATTAACTGTTCGAGTACTTTATAGGTAAGGGCGCGACCGAGCCCTGTTTTTTTTGAAAGATGCTTGGCTGGAGAGATGCCGGTCTCAAGCAAGCATGAATACACTAGCGCTTGCTCGGAGGATAATCCGGAATTCTCTATTATATTTTTGTCTTTTTCATTCATATCATCGTGACAATTATATCCTATATTACAGTTAAATATTGTCAATAGTCATGAAATGGTGAATCAGTGTATCACAGACCTGTAACTAGCTTGACATAGTGTTTATATATGTTACACTACTGCAAGACGATAGAGATGGGATAAGCACTTGCTTGCCGCTATCGATTGACAAAAAAAGGCATTATATAGGTGGCCTAAAACTACCAGTAGAAAAATTGATTATGAAGACCTACTTTGGATTCGGTATCGCCCCTTCGATGTTCCCCCTTGAATGCGGCATTCGTAAAAGCAATCTTACGGTGGAGCAGGCGAAGGAGATCATTGGTGAGGGGGTGACCTCCTGCCTCAACCCGAGCCACAAGGCTTCGATTGAGGTGATGAAGACCCGCTTCCAGGTGGAAGTGGAGATTCCGCCCAAGGCGCCGAGTGTCTCGCTCGTAAATGGCGACCGACTGGTCGTCATGGGAGTCGCAGGGCTCCCCCGGTTGGAGAACCGGCACGAGTACACCACCGACGAGGTGAACGCCGCGAAATTCAATTTCGCACTGTTCACGGTCTCGGAATAGCCGAGACTGGAAGAAGTTGAAAGATCTTGTAAAACTTTCCTCTACCCGTTGAGTGAACGGGTTGCTTCTCACGATGTGTATCGTGACTGATGAGTCCGAAAGGACGAAAAGCAGAATGATCTTTGATACGAGTTACTCATAGCAATTTGTTACTAATATGTTTGGTGACAGGTTGCTATGAATACTCAAATTATGAAAGCTCACGAAGCAGTGAGTTTGTTGTTCTCAACACACACCTATGTAAAGCATGATGCCTGGTTTCCGACTCTTTTTGGAGGAGATAGGTTGTCATGTTGCGATGAGGCGGTTGTGGTAATGGTGGAAGGTTGCATTGCGGCACTCGCCACAATCGCCCCCGAAGGAGAGATGACTTCCGGTCATCCGACGATTGTTGGTTTGTATACGGTGAGAGCATTTCGCCAGCAAGGTTATGGCAAGATGGTTCTCGAAGCGACAGTTCGCCGCTGTATGGAACGTGGATTTACCAAAGTCCACATTGATGTTCTCACGCCAAAAGCGATGATGACAGTCAATACACTGCAACTTGAACTTAGGAATGTTCTGGAAGTGGTGGATCAGTCGGCGTGCGGCTGTTTTTTGGAATAACATTAACACTACAATTGAGAGGAAAAAATGATCTGGTATGACTGGGAATGGGTGCAGTGGGCGAGGGCAGAGTGGCATTATTTGGAAAGTAAACCCGAAGGGAAATTGGCAAGAAGGGTCCGCTGGAGACTTTTGGTAAGAGCGGCTCGTGCTTATTTGCGGGTTGGGAAGGCTCAAGAGGAAGATTCAACTATCAGGGATGCTTTAAAGTTGGCGCATCTGTGGGTAGAAGAAAATTTCCAAGGAGTTGGGATATGGATTGGGACTGCACAATAACTGCGACTTCGGCACGCGGGGTACGAAGACTACCTGGCAACAGAATCGTCTCAGGAGAATTCATGATTCTCCACTTTATTGAGTCTACGACGTTGTCGCGGATTCAAAGAGTTCTTTAAAATGTTTTTCATAACACTTTGCTACTTACCGATAGGTGTCAGAGTGCTATGAAAAACAAAAAAAATATTGCCGTCGAGCCTTTCGGGCTCGTGCAGGCATCGGGACTTACAACTCAAGCTGTCCTCGAGACGCTTGAGATCGCGGACATGTGGAATTGCCACATTCCCTCACTTCTTGCTACTCCTACGGGAGAAGAGCGAGGGTACATCGGACTGGCGGAAGTAATTTCGTCGGTAGCAATAGTCTCGCTGGAGCAGGAGCTTCAGGAACGGGGATGGGAGTTTGCTTCTCCAAGTCTGTTTCTCTGCGGGAAGGACGAAGCTGGGAAATGGATTCTGCCACAGCTAGGGGATACGTTTACTGTGCTCAATGCACCTAAACACTTTCCTGGTCGGCCGGATTTCTACCCATGGATGCACACTGCACAGGGGGTGCGGGCCTTCGGGCTTACGCCTTTGTCCGACATCTTCACAGATGATGGAGATGTACGGCAGGGAGTCCGTTTCCCCGTCGTCAAGACGGGAAAGTAAAATGCAGAACGCTCCGCGGGGCGCAATTTCAACCGGACGAGTTTTTGCGGAAACTCGTCCACTTTATTGAGTCTACGACGTTGTCGCGGATTCACAGAGTTTTTTTGGAGACTGGTTTCTCACAACGATGTCGTGACAAATTTAGTCGTTACATTGTTGTGAGAAACCACAAAAAAAAGTCCGGAAACGGCCGCGTTCACTTCCACGCGAAGAATAAAGAAGTATTCATCGACTTCTCCTTTAAGAAAGAGGAGGTTACAGTAACCGGCACATTGCCGGTGAAGGTGGTAACGAGTGGGCTCGTCTGTCTTCTCAAAAAGCTGGACAAGTTCATTGACGACGACAATGGAGGTCGTTAAACTCCCACAATTCCGAGGGGAAGTTCCTCGGCGCTTGGTGAGCGGAAACAACTCGAGATGATTCATTTTATCTCGCCGTTTGCGAAGTGTGTACTTTGCCTGATGAGCTCAAAAGAGCGAAAACAAGAGGTCTTTGACAATTGAATAGCGAAGTTTGGAAGACCCTAGTACCGGAAAATAAGAATTTTCGTTACGGGGCATAGCGCGAGGCAAGAAATTTGCTTTGCAATGTTATTCCTCTTCGCCTCACTCATTGATAGCGTAATAAACTTAAAGATTGGTGGGGTAAGAGGGGTTGCATCTCATCTGGTCAGATGATCAGAGTGCGATTCCGAAAACAAAAAAGCACCAAAGAGTGCTGAAAGAAAATTATGAAAAAAAGTTTTTGGTTGTTGTGGGTCACGGTTTCGGCCGTGACACTCCGAGGAGTTTACCTCGGGGTGTCAAAACTCCTCTCGCTTCAAAGCGAGGGATGGGTTGACCTCCGGTCGGAGATGAGTTGGGTCGGTCTGGTGACCGGCCTACAGGTTGCGATATTCGTTGGCCTGATGGTTAGCGGATATCACCTCTCGGTGCGGGAGTCCTCACGGACAGCTCGCTAAGCCAAAGAGGGAAATAACACCAGACGCGAGTTTGGTTGCGACAAAATTCCTCCTTCGCTCTAAAGCTACGGAGGGACAAGCCGGTCGCGTAAATAAAGGTAAAAATTTTGTCCCCGTTTTTCAAAATGGAGAGCCGTGAGGAAGCAGAACCTCCGTCGTGATGACTGTCGATAATAGTCATAAGGTTAGTCGGGAGAAGTTGATTGGTTACGGCTTCTCCACTTTATTGAGTCCATTAAGTGAAAGATCTTGTGGACTCATAGAGTTATATCCGCGTTCTACAGGCGGAACAAGCTGTGGAAAATGGCGCAATAAAGGAGCGCCGGAAAATGAACAGAATTATAAAATTCCTCAGCAGTCTGCTGGGGAGAGAAACAAAGGCAATGGTAACAATCGCCACGGTCTCAGTCACCGAGATGGTGGCTGGAAAAATCAGGAAGGCGGTCGAGGAAATTCTCGACCCCGAGAGGAGGGAGGGTGGACCCTCCAGTTTCGAAATCGACCTCGGAGAGGTCGTCGTACATGCAAGTTACTGCATGTACGGACCCACCATAACCCTTGCGGTGGGTAGAGAAAAAATCAGATTGGTCGACCATGGTTATTGGTCGGCCATGGAGCTGGAAGTCGCAGAGAAGGTTTTGCGACTCCTGACTCCTCGACAGAAGGAGGCTGTCGAGAAAAGGGTCGCCATGGAGGTGGCTCAGAGTGTTCAGTGGAGAAAGGAGGAGGCAGAACGCTTGGTCACTGAAGAAGAAGTGGCCAAGCGGAGGGAGCAGTCCCTTCGGGAGTTTGTCGGTTAGCAGACTGTGGTGGTCTGCCGTTTTCTAGGGATTTCGTAAAAATCTCTAACTTATTCAATCAATAACAGGTGTTGTTGGTTGATAGGTTAAACGGCTTCAAGCAGGTGCCAAACAATACACCAGAAGGAGTAAAGAAATGAAAAAAATGTTTAGTTTTGACGCGGAGACCAACGGCCTTTGGGGCCAGGCTTTCGCGATCGGTGCGCTCGTCTATGACGAGAACGGCATCGAGATAGCGCGGTTCGTCGGTCGTATTGCAGATTCGGAAGTGACCGACAGTTGGGTAAAGGAAAATGTCCTGCCGAAAATTCAGGACATTCCGGTGACCCACGCGACCTACGACGAGCTTCTCGCCTCGTTCGCCGATTTCTACAAGGCGAACAAGGAAGGGGCCGACGTGATCGTTCACATGGGGTTTATCGTAGAGGTGAAAATCCTCCGCGACCTCCATGCCGCCGGACTCATCGGCGACTGGGATGCTCCGTATCCGCTCTACGACGTGAGCGGAAATCTCCAGCAGGCTGGAGAGGACGCGACCTCGGTCGACAAGTACGTCGCGAAGCACGGACTGTCGGTCGGCGAGTTCGCGGGCGGGACGCACAACCCACTCTATGACTCGGCCGTTGCGGCCGTGGTCTATCGCCACCTGCTGACGCGGGTCGCGAGTTAATTATCATAGGAAGTGCGACTTCCTTTCCATTCATGGATAAATCGTCGCAAGGTTATGTGGAGAAGTTGTTTGGTTACGACTTCTCCTCTGTTCTCCGCCTAAGGCGGACTGATGAGTCCTAAAGGACGAAAACAGAAAAAGCATGGAAACTTCTCATCTTCGATAAGTGAATTGTGTATATTCGAGACAAAATTTTGGTCTCATGAATTATTCGTGAGCTGATAGAGATATTTTCATTTTTTTAACCGGTTTTTGGCATAAGGGGGCTGATGCATAAGCCCTCACATGCTGAAAATCGGATGTTCTGGTGAGTAAGCAAACTCAACAACAAAAAAATAAAAAAAATGAAAAAAATCGAAATGAAATGGGGCGGTGGCGACTTCAACATTGTCCTCGACCTTCGGTCGAGAAATGTGCTGGAGTATTCCAGCGAAACGGCGGCGGCGAGTATTCATGCCACTTATGGTGGCAAAAACTACTACCGCTCCTTGTCGGGAGCGAGTGGCGCGGGATGGATTCCTGCTCTACCGTGGGTGCGAATACTCCCGACCTATCGAGTGGACATGACGTCACCCGATTTCGGGCTTCAGCCCGATGCTGACGGCAAGGTTAAACTGCCGACGGTGCTCGGCAAAGCGATCTGGGCTCCGATTGACTATCGGGGCGCAGGGATTCCTCACGACTACCCCTTCCTTGTGGAGGAAGGGGATCGATTTGTGGCGACGGATCGCTACATGTTGGCTGGGTACCTCGCTGGAAAAGTTCCGGAGGTGGAGACCCCGGTATCAATTTCTTTCATCCGGAGCACGACTTCAGATATGGAAACGAAAAAGTGGACAGTTCTCCATGCAAATGGGGACCGTTTCACTTTCCAGAACCTTCGCCGAGCTCTGGAGGGCAGGTTCATTCATGATCTTGCCTTTGAGTGGCCGACGAGTAGTGACGGTGGGTATAACACCACCTTGAACTTTTGGAAGCGCCTCGGGCTCCACCTTGTCTCCGGTGCGATATACAAAATTTCTGGGCGTATCGCGCGTAAGCGTTACACTCGGGAGGAGCTCTCAACGGTTGAGACACTTCAGGTAGCTGTTCCGGCCAATGTGACCGTTCTCACTCCAACCTGCTATTTGCAGGAGAAGTTGGAGGGGCAGTTCGACGCTGTCGGACTTTTTGAGTTTGAGGGTGTCACTGAAGATTTCGAGATCACCCTTGAGTTGCCCGAAGCGGTTCGGGCGATGCAAGGGCAGTTCGAAGAAATCGTCGGGCGTCTCCGCGAAGGCGCGGAGAACAAAATTCGGCAAGCAGCCGAATTTCGGCGGGAGCAGGAAAAACACACCGCTGACCTGCTTGAGCGGGACCAACAGTTCAAGCGACTCTGCGAAGAACATGCTGAATTGGCTGTTACTGTTCAGGACAGCACGGATGCGGGCAATTGCATACCAGGAACGGAGGATTTCCGTCAGAGGTCATTCCCAAGTCGGGACAGCGTCACTGTCGGGGAGTTGGTCAGGTTTGTGGCAGTGCCCGGCGTCCGCCGTGTACTTGAGCACAAACTTCAGCCGTTCATTGCGGTTGCAGCGTAAGTTTTTTCAAGGTTTCTCATTTTAATCCTGTCGCGAGTGCGACAAAAAATGATGGGTTCCCGATATGGTGTCGGCGTGTCGAAAGACAAATTGGAGGATACGAAAATTCCTCCTACTTTTTGAGCCCACAGATTGAAAGATTGTTTGCGGGTTCATTGGTAGAAACGATTTTCAGAAGAATAGGAAATCTATGATACGAATAAAATGTCTCGGCGGAGCATACAACGGGCAAGTGAGAACTCCGCCTGCAGATATGAAGCCAGTTCTCTTGCTCTTTGAGATGGTTGATCAGGGTTTTGGCTGGCAGATTGATTTCTCTGGCGCAGATCGTGAAGAAACGATTCAATGGGGCGGGGCGGACTTGATGGCGAGGGCATATCGAGCTGTTAAAAACGGGCGTGTCGCAACTTTTCTCGGGGTGGAGTACAAAACCGTGGAAGAGCTACAGGCGTTTGAGGACGCGATCGTTGACTCGGGATATTACGTAAAGGTAAATCGAGATGACGATGAGGGGCTGGAGGTGCTAATCATCCAGCCAGAGTAGTTCTTTACCGCCGCAGCGGATAATTTCAACCGGACGAGTTTTTGCGGAAACTCGTCCACTTTATTGAGTTTACAATATTTGAAAATTGTGCATTCATTGAGTCAGATTTACAAAATTATTTATAGTCCCCGAGGGGCTATCGGTCAGACGACGGAACCCCAAGTAGTGGAGTAAAATTTACTACGAGGCATGTTGCGCAAGCAAGAAAGCAGTGTGAGCGTTATAACCCTAATTCTTTAAAAAGACTAGGCAAAAAAACTCTCTCCTCTAGCACCGCTTTCAGGTTTGTGCACATTCTGTCGCCATGGCCCGTAGCCCCGCGGGGATTTTTTCGTGCATACTTTTAATGTCAAATAGTTATACACATATATGCTTGACTTTCCGACATATCCACGATACACTTAAGGTATGTTTAATAAATATGTTGATTTTATCAGTTCTCTAAGAAAAGAGCGGGGTTTTTCGCAACTTGAAATAGCTGGGAAACTTAATATTTCACGTTCCTCATACATCGCCTTTGAACAGGGACGACGTGAACTTACACTCGCTGAAGCTAGCGAGCTGGGGAAGATTTTCGACATCTCTCTTGAAGAAATAAAAATGGGGACGCTGGCTAGTCCCACAGTTATTATTGAAAAAAAGCGCAAATCTAAAAAACATACTGTTATGACAGATAAAATTTGGGAGCGCGTATCTGTGCCCCAAGAAAAGGCGGAGAAATTTAAGCAAGCGCTTCTCTACATACTTTCTAAAATTGGGGGCAAGCCGAATATCGGACAGACGGTATTATATAAGATTCTCTATTTCATCGACTTTGATTATTATGAAAAGTACGAGGAACAGTTAATCGGAGCTCGATATATACGAAATACCCATGGTCCGACACCTGTGGCGTTTTCAAAGATTGTTTTTCTTCTTGAGAAAGAGGGAAAGCTTGAGACAGTGAAAAGCAAATTTTATAAATATGAGCAGACTAAATACTTAGTCAATCCAGACGAAGCATTAAATCTATCAAAACTGTCCGGTCAAGAAATAGCCCACATCGATTGGGAAATTAATCGTTTTTCGGATTTTACTGCCAAGCAAATTTCGGCACTGTCGCACAAAGATACTCCGTGGCTTATTGCCAAGGAAAAAGAACAACTTGATTATGAGTACGTTTTTTACCGACCGGAAGAAACATCAGTACGAGAATATGAGCCACTTTAATCAATTACCAGAATTTGAAAAAGAATTCGGAAAGCTTTGGAAGAAATATCGGAGCTTAATTGAAGATATCAAAAAATTTGAAAGACTTATACTCGCAAACTCAACAGGTCTGGGCGTGAATTTTATTACTATCCACTATTCTCCAAAAGTAAAAATAGTAAAGGCACGCCTTGCATGTAAAAGTTTACGAGACCGGTCAATACGGGTTATTTATGCGTACCATAATGAGACAATCACTTTTGTTTACATCGAAATCTATTTTAAAGGAGATAAAGAAAATGAAGATCAAGAAAGAATTAAGCGGTATCTGAAAACTGTCGAATAAAGAGGTGTCTGGGACAAATTTTTATGGTACATTAGTATAATATGAAACGATATAAAATATTTTTGGTTGTGGTTTTTGTCGTTTTTTGGATATGGGCGGCGATTCTACCCACATATCGGCATGATTGGCTTTTGGAAAATTATCTCGTGTTTATTTTTGTTCCCCTCATTTTTATTTTAGGTAAATATTTCAAGCTGTCGAACGTTTCATACACGCTTATCACCATTTTCATGGTGTTGCATGTGGTTGGTTCGCACTATACCTACGCCGAGGTGCCGTTTGGTTACACGATTGAGCACTGGTTTGGCGCGGATAGAAACATGTATGACCGCTTGGTGCATTTTAGTTTCGGTTTTCTTTTGGCGTACCCCGCGCGAGAAGTTTTTATGCGACTCTCAAACGCAAAAGGGTTTTGGTCATACTATTTTCCGCTCGACTTGGTGGGGGCGTCGTCGGCGCTTTATGAAATAATCGAGTGGCTCACGGCGCGCAATGTTGACCCCGCGGCGGGACTCGCATTTTTGGGAAGCCAGGGCGATGTTTGGGACGCGCAGAAAGATATGCTCATGGCCATTGCGGGGGTCTCCATTGCCATGCTCATTATTTTCATCATCAACTCAATTTACAATAAGCATCACTGGCAGGAATTTAAGGACAGCTTCAAAATTCCAAAAGGTGATCGCCCTCTTGGTGAAGAAAAATTGAAGGAGTATCTCCATTCTTGAAAAGAAAACTGAAAAAAGGAGCCATTTGACAATTACTTGACAATTCAATACAGGTTGGTTTACAATTACTTGACAATGTTAACAAAAGCTAAAATACTCGAAATTGCAAGGAAAAAGGGCAAAATATTCACTAGGGATATTGCTAAGGAATTTGAAGTTTCGAGGCAATATGCGAGCATTTTGTGTACCGAACTGGTAACTGAAAGGAAGCTCATAAAAATCGGCTCCACAAGAAATGCTTTGTACGTACTTCCTGAATATGCGAAAAATCATAAAGAAATTTTACCTGCACGTTTTAAGAAAACGTTTACCAATGTTTCACTCGAAGAGCACACTGTTCTCGAAGAAATAGAGCACGCTTTCGTGCTTCTTAAAAAACTTCCCGAAAATGTGAGAAGTATTTTCACCTATGCTTTTTCAGAAATGGTAAACAACGCAATAGAACATTCCGGGTCCAAGAAAATAAGCATTGAGCTTGCCATACAAGATAAAATTTTGGAGTTAATAATAGATGATTCCGGAATAGGAGTTTTCCGGAATATTATGCAGAAAAGAAAATTAAAATCAGAGCTGGAGGCAATCCAGGATTTGCTTAAGGGAAAAACAACCACTATGCCCAAATCTCATTCTGGGGAGGGGATTTTCTTCACTTCAAAAGTGGGTGAACAGTTTATATTAGACAGTTTCGGCCGAGAACTTATTGTAGACAATAAAATATCAGATGTTTTCATTAAGGAAGCTCAGAAACTTAAAAAAGGAACGAGAGTTATTTTCACACTTAATACTGAGTCAGAGCTACATCTTAACGATATTTTTAGGAAGTACACAAATTTGGGAGAGGAGAGCGACTACGGCTTTGATAAAACAGAAGTGCGCATAAAGCTCTATACGATTGCGGGTGTACATATTTCTCGTTCCCAAGCACGTCGAGTCCTATCAGGATTGGAAAAGTTTAAAATTATTGTTTTTGACTTTGACAAAGTGCCACTTGTCGGACAAGCCTTTGCTGACGAAGTTTTTAGAGTATTTCATCACACGCATCCCAAAATTGAACTCCAAGAAGTACATATGAACGAAGGAGTTAGGTTTATGGTTGAGAGAGCAAAAAATGAAGCTAAGGCCCGATCATAAATATATTCCGTCTCTGATGTTTTTTAGAAATATTTGAAATATTTCCTACTCTTTTTTAGATAGAGGTTCAACCTTTTTGAGATTTAAGGTCGAACCTTGGGGGGTTAATCAGCCTGTCTGATTTTCACTGAAAAATCGGGGTCGTTCGCGTATTTTTCCGCGCGGTCGTTTATAAAATACCGCGCTCGCGCATCTTCGAAAGAAAGCTTGGTGTCGATGAGGCCGAGATCGTACGCGAGCTTGTCGGAGTTCGCCGGAAGCAGAATCCTAAGGTTAAAAAGGGGCACTTTGTTCGGAGTAATTTTATCGACGTGCTGCACGATATTGGTGGTGCAGGTGTTGGTGATGGTATTGTAAAATTCGGGGTGGTCTTTGAGCGCGTTTGTCCGCTCCATCATGTCGAGAAATAAGGCGCGGGCTTTTTCCACCGTGGTTTTAATGGGGTAGACGTAGACCAAATCCTTGCGGTAATTTGAGCGTAGCTTCACGACATCACGCTCGTCTGCGATGACATACATGAGTTCGTACTGATTGAAGAGACCTTTGACTGGGTCGTATGATTCGCCTTTTTCTTTGCGGATTTCTACAGAAATGGAAACAAACTGGTCACCCTCAAATTCGAAACTCAAGAATGTGTGAGCCGACCCGGGAATTCCGGAAAACGGCTCGACGACGTACCAAACTTTCTTTAGGGTGCTGATGTCAAATGTTTTGTCGTAATAATGAGGCGTGTAGCTTGTAGTGGAGGCGTAGGTGAAATTGCGTATGTTGTGGATGGAAACAATATTCCCATTTATTTCAGCGAAGGCAAGAATTTTTTGGTCGTCGTTCCACTCTCTGTCATTGGACGCCTTCGTCGTGAAGTGAGTAATGGCGAGTGCGAATGCCACCCCAACAACTGCAAAGACAATGAGGTAGAGAATGAGTCGCTTTAGCCACTTTTTGATTTTTCTCATTTTATTATTCTACTTATTTCGTAAATCTTTATCCAGTCTTTTGGCTTCTGCCCAAGCGAGTTCGTAGATTTTTTTCATTGCGTCGGCAATCTCGGCGCTTTCGATTATGACGCCGAGCTTCTCGCGCCATGAGGCGATCATTATTTTATTGTCGTAGATGTTTATCTCTGGGGAAAAATAGTATTTGTCAGCCGGAACGAATGCGATTTCACGTTTTTCTTCCTCATCGTGTGAGGCACGCTCCTCTCCTGTCGGAGTTTTTGGAACAATTGCTCGAATTTTGATGTTTTTTTCTGCACGCCGTTTGTAGTACTCGGGAAAATAATTTGCGAGTCCTTTGTGCATGTCGTCTACGTTGGCATATGCGCGAATCGGCTCTTCAGAAGCCAAAGTGTCCTCGTACACGTGCTTGAGTCCCTCTTTTCCTTCATAGAATTTTATTTTTGGCCGATTTTGAGTTGCTTCCACGCGTCGAAGTTGTGGCACAAGCTCTTCGGCCTTTTTGATTTGTTCCTCGGTATCCTGAAGCCGGTCTTTCAGGAATCGCAAAATAGCATCTGGAGGCTCAACTGCGTATTCCTGCTTCGGCTCTTTCCCTGAAACATTCACTAACAATTTATTTGAAAGGGAATCGAGAATGTCGTAGCCCGTTGTTCTGTTTATTCCAGCTTTTCGAGAGATTTGTGTGACGGTGCCTTTACCGAGTTCAAGGAGTGCAACGTAAACGATGGTTTCTTTTTCGCTCAAGCCGAATGTTCGAAGGGTAATTTTTAATTGTGCGTTTTCATCCTTCATAACGAAAGTATATACCCAAATCGTATTTGTGTCAATAAGTTTCCACAAAAATATGTTGATACACAATAATATATTGAGAAATATGGCTATTTACAAAAGCAGATTGACGATAAAGATTGACAATGATGGAATAAAATGTTATCCTTTTGACAGAAGAGTGATGGTGGTTCTTTGAAAAAATATGTGTAAGCACTCGATGGGTGAAGGGTGGGTGTACTCTAGAGCCCACCATCCACCTATCGAGTGAGGCATAAAGCCGATTCCGCAATTGCGGGATTATGAAGAGCAGAACTGCTTCTCTACACAAGATGGTTGGAAACAACCTATGACCAATATTTTTCCCAACGTGCCTGCTACACTTCCTGCAAAGAGCGAACTTCCTAACGGAACTTCGCGAATGATCTGGAAATGGAGTTTCCCCGAAGGCTGTCTTCATGGGACTGTAACAATTAAAGGGGTGAAGTATAAAAAACTTCTCACTCTCGACCTGAACATTCCGGAAGCAGGGTTTGCGCAAATGGTAAACAGCGCCCCCCTCGGAGAAGCCGAGAAGATCTTCACGCTGAACTATCCATGTCCACACAAATGTCCGGGATGCTTTAACGAGGCAGAACTTCACAACCCAATCATGACATTGAAAGAGGTCTGGAAGGTTGTTGATGATGCAATAGAACTTGGTCTCGAATCAGTGAAATTTTTGGGACCAGGCGAATTACTCGCCAATCCTCAACTTTTCCAGATTCTAGATGGGTTCCGGGATCGGGGCATTGTGGTCGGGATATTCACCAAGGGAGCCATCATGGGAAATGACGCACTTGCGCATCATTACCACGGAATCAGTTCGAAAGAGCTGGTCAAAAAGCTCGTGTCATATCCGAATGTGACATTCTTGGTTGGAGGCCGGTCATTCGATCCTCATTTCGAAAACCTTTTCATTCCTCGGAATGAACGGCAAATCAATGAGAAGTTTGACTATCATGCAGCACGCGGAATAGCTCTCGAGCGACTCTGCGAAGCTGGGATGAATGCTGACCTTACTAAACCAAGGTTGGCAATTATCTGCAGTCCGGTGACTTCCCAGAATCTTAGTTGTGTTGCGGAAATATACAAATGGGGCGCCGAAAGGAACATCCCAGTATATCTTCCACCAACTATGGTTTCAGGAAAGGGACACAAGCTGGTGAGGAAGGCTTCGGAGAAAAAATTCGAAGACGACTACATCAGATTGGCGGTCGAGGTCTATTTATGGGCAATTGATCGTGGGGTAATGACTCACGAACAATTTCTCGAGGAAGGACCTCATCCCTACATCGGAGTCGCCCCTTGCAATCAACTCACTCACGGTCTCTATATCCACTATGACGGAACTGTGCAGAGGTGTCCTGGCAATGACACTCCGGACTTTGTGGTTCATCCTAATGTTCGCACAGCGCCGCTTCGTGAGATCTGGAAAAACAGTAAAAACTACGCTATCAACCAGTTTAACAATGGATGTGTTAAGGATGGTGTGTCGCTCCCTAAACGTTTTTACGGAGAGGTGAAAGCAAAGGTAAATACACGGCAGTAGGTCTGCCAGACGCTTTGGAGAATAGCGTAAACAAACTCCAACCTCGCAATAAAATGCGGGGTTTTTTTATACATAATATGAATCATGTATTGATACCAATATACGAATGAGAACGATATACCAATGGATACGAATATTTACCACCCCTTTAGTTCCCCTCCTTGGAAAAGGAGGGGAGGGAGATCATTAGGAGAGAAAACACAAAACCGTCCGACTAAAACAAAATCCCGTAGAAACGGGATTTTGTTCAAAAGAATTTCTCTTTTCGTGAATCTTGCCTGCCCGACTGAACAGTCGTTCGGGCGGGAATCTAGATTCTTGAATCATTACTTGACTGCCTCCTTCAAAGCTTTAGCCGCTCTAAACTTCGGCACTCTCATTGCTGGAACAGAAATAGCTTCTCCTGTCCTTGGGTTTCGAGCTTGTCTTGCCGCTCTTTGTTTTACGGAGAAGATTCCGATTCCTGCGATAGATACTTCCTCACCTTTCTTTAGTGTATTTACGATTGAGTCAACTACTACGTCAATCGCTTGTTCGGCCTGAACTTTTGTTCCGCCGATTTTGGCTGCTATGGCCTCCGCTATTGCTTGTTTATTCATTTTATTGGGGAACTCACATGTTTGACGAATTTCTTTGTCAAAGCCTTCGGTACTTCCTCACCATACATAAGAGTATGGCTCGGTTCATCCCTCGGCTTTTCCTCGAACTTCATTCAAACATGTGAGTTCTTAGATGCTATCGTTAGCTGATAAAAGATTAAATAATGTCGACCTGAGAGCCTGTTCAAAATAATATTAGATTTGGAACAGGCTGATATTCCTTTAAACCGGGCAGAAACCCAGTGTTTTCTCTGTTTCTATTATATAGTAAGCCATTTTTTGGGCAACAGGCTCTGAAATAAGGAATGAGAATGGGAAAAAGTCAATTTTTACCGAGCATGTAACGTGTAGCGTGTCCTAAACCCGTCCGATGACGCGTCGGACTAGGGTAACATGTAACGTAAGAAAGGGGAATTTTCTTCTCTCGCACTCAATCATTTCAGGTAGTTACTTGCTTTTTGAGTCCTTTGGAATAATATAGGGTGTAGATAGACAGAAAAACAAACAAAAACGCAGTCAACACGTCAAACTCTATGAAAAAATACATATTCCGTCAGATCGCATTTATTGTGCTTGTCGGCACCGTCTTTTTTTTAATTTCCGTGAGTTTTCATAAAAAGGTCGATGTCGAGTTTGTTGATCCTGAAAAGACGATCATTGTGGTGGGGTTGGACACCTTGCTCGGACTCTTGATTTACTCTATCACGTTGGGCTACCGAGGTCGTCCCCACTCGTGGCATGAGTTGGGAAAAGAATGCGTGTATCGAGTCTGCTTTCGGTCTACTTCGGTTCGTGGTTTGCCACTTCAAACTGTTTTACTGGTAGTTAGTGAAGGATATGATCGCAAATACCCTCGCTACGTCGAGTTTGAAATTGAGTTGCCAGAAGCAATTCGGGCTGGGGAAAGTTTCGCTATTTTTGACAGCCCACTTGACGGTCTTCTTTTCGCGATTGGCCACCCCGGTGTTCACTTGTTGTGTTCAGACGAACTTGTCAAGCAAAAACAACCCAAACTGCGTCTGGCCTCGGCCTAACTTTGTTTTTCGGTCTCCTCGTCCTCACCACCCCGGATACGTTCGCGGGGTTTTTTCTAACATTTGTGATACTTCACTTCCGTATTCCCGTCGATTGATTTCAAGGAGACGATGGTCTATGATTGAGGGCGGAATTTAAAGAAAAACAACAAAAAAACGCTCCCTACACAAAAATCCCCAAAAATATGAGAAATTACCGTTTTCGCCTGGTTCTCGCTACTGTATTCGCATCCTTTTTCTTCCTTTCTGTCTTCACACTTCTTCGCATTGCACTTCCGTCTTGGCTCAGTATCCTTGTCTCCAGCTCAATTGCGGCGGTTACCGTCCTTCTCTGTGCTACTCAGCTCCTTGGCGGGTCGAAATCGTGGTGGGCATTGAGAGCAAAAACCGTGTACAGGGTGTGCTCTCGGTCTGACACGATTCATGATGACATACTCTGTACTTTTCTCTCGGTCCGGAGCGAAGGAGATGAACGCAAAGAACCGAAATACGTCAAGTTTGAACAGAAGTTGCCGGACGAGATTCAAGTTGGGAGCTACTTCATCATATTTGACCGCAGGCGCGAGGGTGTGGCACTCGTGGTTCGCGATTCGCGAAAGCCGTATGCGCTCTTTTCCTCTGAGCTTGGGAGGCGAGGACATGCTACATCTCGTTCTTCGGTCTAGCGTCTTGTTGTCCTTTTTTCACCTCCCGCGATTCGCTCGCGGGATTTTTTATGTTAAGAACCTATGACAAAAAAGGCACACGAATAATTACCACCCCAAACCCCTCCTTGGAAAAGGATGGGAGGAAAAAAGAAAAACAAAAACCCAGGGCGGCCTTCGGCCGCCCTGGGTTTTTCCTCTCTTTTTTCAGACGTTACACGTTACAAGTCGAAAATTTTACAATAGCTTTGCTATTGAAAATCTTTCGACATGATTTTTCTAGCGGAAAAATCAGCTACACTTTGCCCGTTTCTTAACGGGCAAACTCTATGACCCTTGTTTCTCGAATCACTGTCACCTTGATTTCTCCCGGATATTTGAGTTCCTTTTCGATGCGAAGAGCGATTTCACGCGCCATTGTATGAGCGTCCAAGTCGCCGATTTCCCCCGGGGTAACGAAGACTCGAATCTCTCGGCCTGCAGCCAGGGCATATGCTTTCTCAACGCCGGGGAGAGACTTCGCGATACCTTCCAAGTCTTCGAGACGTTTCAAATAATTTTCCACGGAGTCTCTACGCGCGCCAGGACGGCCTCCTGAAATGGCATCCGCCACCTGCACGATGACCGACTCAACAGTTTCGTACGGATATTCTTCATGATGGGCCTGCATGGCTTTCACGATTTCTTCTCCCGCTCCGAATTTCTGAAGAATTCTCCTTCCAATCTCCACGTGCGTGCCCTGCACTTCGTGGTCTACGGCTTTTCCGATGTCGTGGAGAAGCGCTCCGGCTTTTGCAACGTTCACATTTGCGCCAAGCTCCGCCGCGAGCATTCCCGCGATGTGCGACATTTCAATCGAGTGAGCCAAGACGTTTTGTCCGTAGCTCGTCCTGAAGTGAAGCCTTCCCAAAATGTGAAGGATGCGCGGGTCAAGGTTGATTACCCCGCATTCATAGGCCGCTTCCGCGCCTTTTTCTTTGATAGTTTTATTGATGTCTTCCTGGGCTTTCTCCACGAGCTTCTCGATTTTGGCTGGCTGGATTCGGCCGTCCGCAATCAAGGCCTCGAGAGCGAGCCTGGCAACTTGGCGCCTCACCGGGTCGAACGAAGAAATAGTGATGGAACCGGGAGTATCGTCAACTATGATTTCGACACCTGTTACTCGCTCGAAGGCTTTGATATTCCTACCCTCCTTGCCGATAATTTTTCCCTTGAGCTCATCAGAGGGAATGGCAAGCGTGGTCGAGAGGACGTCTGCGCCTACGGCGTTTCCCAGTCTCTGAATGCAGGTGGTAAGGATTTCTTTCGCTTTTTTCTCCAGTGTCTCTTCGCCGAAATTTTCGAGCTTCTGCATGCGCACCAAAAGATCCTCTTCGTACAGTTTTTCGACGGCTTTAATGAGGCTCGCTCTCGCTTCATCCTTCGTGAGCTCTGCGATTTTTTCAAGCTCAAGCGCCTTCGCTTTATCTTGCTCGTCTACTCTCTCCTTGATTTTTTTAATCTCGACGATTTTGGCTTTCACGCTCTCGACTTCGCGGTCAAGCTCGGTCTGCCTATGGTCGAGTTGGTCTTCTTTTTTGACGATTCTATCCTCCGTCTTCTTCAATTTTTCTTCCTTTTCTTTTATCTCAACTCGGATTTCCTTGATTGTCTCGATGGCTTTGGTCTCGGCGTCGGCAATTATTTTTTTTGCTTTTTCTTCTGCGCGTAGCTCGCGTTCTTTTATCTGGAGCTCGACTGAACCTTTTTTCCCGAGAGCAACAAGCACCCGGAGATAATATCCGACTGCGATTCCCACTATTCCTGTTACGGATGTAAACAGGAGGGCTATTTTTAATGTCATGTTATGGCGATCCCGCCTCCACCTAAAAAGTTCATAGCGCTTGCGCTTTACGCGCAAGTTCTACTTATATTAGATTTGATCTAGTCTGGAGAAAATATACGTACACATGTAATTCAATAAAGAAAAGCAATCCAATAAAAACCATATAAGCAAAGCCGAAATTCAATTTATGCTAAGAACCCTTAACGAATCCTCCTCCGCAAAGCTTTGGGGACGCAGTAGGGCATATGAATAATAAATCTACATTGAATACAATACATCATCTAAAGGAATTTGTCACCTTTTAGGTTACTCGTTGTCAGTTTTCAATAAAAATCTACCTAGTCACATAGTGGCGCGGTAGATATATCCAAGGAGTTCGGAATGTAGGCTTTGGAGTCGCCAATGATACGCAAGGTGCGCGCCATTTTCATTCGAGTGGCAAAATACGACGTGCGATCCGTTGCGCCCAAGATGCGATTTATTATGGGTTTGCTTAAACCGTAATCCAGTGCTTGAGCTCTCACTCGGGCGAGGCTCACACGTTTTCCTGTTTCGAGTTTAAACCAGGCCGTCAAGGGATCAAAGCGCGCGACTTTTGCTCGGGGACTCCAAAGAAGGATGTGTCCATTTCGGAAGCGGGCTTTCCAACCCGAATCCACTAGCGTCTCGAGTTTTTTGTAAAAGTCGGACATGGTGAGACAGGGTGTCGGTTTCATTCGAATTTTTCTTTTTTTGTTCGGGCTGGTTTCAGAATAGTCCGGAATAATTTTGTTGTCAATTGAAATCCCCCCAAGTTTCTCCGAGAAACTTGGGGGGATTCTATATTCCTATCTTTTCTCATACTGACACCTAACACCTAAAACCTAACACCTACTCCTACGAAATCACCTTATCAATAATCCCGTACTTCTTGGCTTCTTCAGAAGTCATGAAGTAATTGCGGTCAACATCTTTTTCGATTTGAGCGAGAGTTTTTCCCGTGTTTTTTGCGAGCATTTTATTTAGGTTCTCGCGGGTTTTCAAAATATGCTTGGCGCTGATTTCAATGTCGGATGCCTGGCCTTCCGCGCCTCCCAATGGCTGATGGATCATTACTTCGGCGTTGGGGAGCGCCATCCTTTTGCCTTTTGCTCCGGCAGAGAGAATTACCGCGCCCATGGATGCCGCGATACCGACGCAGACAGTGGAGACGTCATTTTTAATATGATTCATCGTGTCGATGATTGCCATGCCTGCGGTGACCTGTCCTCCGGGGGAATTTACATACAGTGAAATATCTTTTTTTGGATCTTCGGATTGCAAGAACAGAAGCTGGGCGATGACGATGTTTGCGGTGTAGTCGTCTATCGGGCCTCCCAAGAAGATGATATTTTCGCGCAAAAGGCGCGAGTATATATCGTATGCGCGCTCGCCAAACTGTGACTTCTCAATAACCGTTGGAATCAAATAAGACATAATTTTAATGCTAAAAGTTAATAGTTAAGATTTTCTTGCCCCGTAGTGAGCCTTGCTCTACTACTGGGGTCGATAACTGTAGGTATGAGGTAAGACATTATGGGTAGATTCAAGATTCATGATTTAAGAATCAGGAATAAGAATGAAAATTAAAGAGTAATACAGTCAATATATCAGAAAAATATGATTTGACAAATTTTTCGGAAAGTTACACATTTTTTGATATGTGGTACATTACTGATAATGAGAATCCATAATTTTTTCATACAAGAGACGATTGGCGACGAAAAGGAGGTCGTGTTGAACGATGTGGAGTTGTTTCATCAGCTTAGAAACGTTTTTCGGATGAACGTGGCGAGTCGGGTGATTCTTCTTGATAACACAGGCTTTGAATACGTTTCCGCAGTTACTTCGTTTGCGCGGGGAACGCTCACGTTCCGAATTTTGGAGAAAAGAAAGAATATAAATATTCCTAAGAAAGAAATTACGCTCTTTCAATCGATAATAAAAAAAAGCAATTTTGAGTGGGTTTTGGAGAAGGGCACGGAGCTTGGCGTTTCGCATTTTGTCCCGCTTCTTTCCGAGCGGAGCGAGAAGAAGAAAATAAATAGTGAACGCGCAAAAAAGATTTTGAAAGAATCTTCCGAGCAATCCGGAAGAGGTATTCTACCTACTATCGCTGAATCAGTTTCACTTCCCGAGGCCATCTCTTCCCTTCCTTCTCCCTCTTCTGCCCTTGTCTTCGACCCCTCTGGCTCTCTTTTTCAGTCTAACACCTTACACCTTACACCTTACACCTTATTCATCGGTCCCGAAGGCGGTTGGAGCGAAAAAGAGCTCGCCCTTTTTCGCGAGAAAAATATTCCCGTCTACTCACTCGGTCCGCAGATTTTACGATCCGAAACCGCCACGATTGCTGTGCTTTCTCTTTTGCTTTTGTGATGACAAAAAATCAAGGAGACACCTTAGAGAGCTAAGGAGTCACCTTGATTTTTTCTTACGTTACACGCTACACGCTCTGGCTTTCGAGAAACTCCCAAACTTTTTCATTGGTGAGCATCATTTCTACGTAGGAGCCGACTCTCTCTTTGTCCGCATCCTTGTGGTGTTCGAGGATGTGAGCTACTTCTTTGTCCATTTCTTCTTTCGAGGCAGAGATTTTTTCTTCGAGCGCGATTTTGTTAAGAATGATTTGGAGTTTCGCTCGCTTTTCCGCCGGCTCGCGCCACTCGCGCGCGAGTTCCTCGCGATTCTTTTTCAGGTGCTTCAAGTAATCGTCCATTTTGAGATTCATTCTTTTGAGGTCGTCCTCAAACTGGAGCTCCATTTTGCGGACTTCTCCCTCTATCAATATTTCCGGCAGTTCCATCTTTGAATCTCCCACCAGTTTCTCTCCGAGCGTCAGGCGTTTTTTTTCTTTTGCCCGAGCAATCTTTTCGAGGGTCAAATTTTCTTTGATTTTTGTTTTGAAGTCGGTGATGTCTTTGAAATTGCCAAATGTTTTAATGAATTCTTCATTTACTTCCGGGAGCACTTTTTCTTCTTTGCTTACGTCCGCTTTTTTTATTGCCATCGATTTGTTTTCTTGGAGCCCTTTTATCACGTCGTCTATTTCGGAGTCGGTAACTGCAAGCTCATCCGCTTTGGTCATCTCTTTCTTCGCGAGCGTTTTATAATCGGCGAGAGTTACCTCGGGAAAAATCGGCACTTTTATCTTAAAGCCAAGCGGATTGTCTTTGGCGATTTTCGTGATGGTAATCGCGGGGCGACCGATAACAGAAATATCATTATCAATAACGATTGCCGGATACGCCTCTTGAAGCGCGATTTCCGCGGCGTCGTTTAAAATGTGCATCTCTCCGAATTTCTCCAAAATAATGTTCTCGGGAACGTGGCCTTTTCGAAAACCAGGCATGTCGGCTTCGCGTTTCAAATGTTCGAGTGCTTCCCTCCGAGCTTTCTGCATTTCTAGGACGGTAATTTCGCCTTCTATTTCAACTTCGGAGTGGGGGAGTTTGGTTATTTTTAAATTCGAGTATGTTTTTTGCATGTAGAACCAGTTTCAATAAAAACCGCTAGAAATAAAAAAGCATGCTTGGCTCCCAAAACATGAAAATTTCGGTCAAAAACAGAGTTTCGTCAGTCGTTCGTACTGCTAGTACGCCTCCTTTCTCATCCTCTGTTTTTACCTCGAAATTTTTGCGTTTTGGTTGAGCCATTTTTGTTGAAACTGGTTCTCGTAAATATAGCTGAATACGGATTTGAGTCAAGGGGAATAATGTAACGTGTAACGTGTAACTTGTAACGTAAGAGAAAGGAAAAAGTTCTCTTAAACGTCAGAGCGAGACATCTCTTTTAGAGAACACCCGTCTGAACCCGTCCGAATGGATTCCCGCCAGAACCCGTCCGAACGGAATTTCGTCCGGGCGGATTGCTCTGTCGGGATGGCATCCGGGCGGATGAATTCATTCGGGCGGGTTCGCGGGAAAATTTGCATGGTTTTCAATTCTGATTGAAAAAATTTTTTTAGGACGAAGAAAGCCTCCGGCTGGGGAGGCTTTCTGATTCTATAAAAGGACGTGCCGAGCGTATTTTAGTTTTGCGGGTCAAACGAGTAATCAAAATTGGCGCTACTTGCCACAGCCGTCGCGTTGGCTTCGGCCTCTAGAGTATTGAGGTCGTCACTTTGAGAGAGTGCGTCGGGAGAGTCGGACATTGGGAGCGACTCCGGAGACGCGGTGATGGCAGTTTCTCCATCTTGCGCCTGCTGTATCGAACGAGAGAGAAGGAGTCCTCCCGTAAGAAGGATAAGAACTGCGATAATCGAAACAGTCAATGCCACATGATTCGACTTGTTTGGCGATTCGACTGGGGTCGTGTTTGTCGGGGAAGAATTTGTTGTGTAGCCGGCTTGATTTTGGTTTTGATCCATATTTGGGAACATTTGAACAGTGACAATTGATATGTGACTTTTACAGAATTTTGCTTTGCAAAATTCTGTGGTCAAATGTCAATGGTTAATCCCGCCCGAACGTACTAAAGATGGTTCGTTCGGAACGGGCGGGTGTCACTGTTGCATTAATTATTAATTTTCTGAATTTGAAGTGCTCGTAGCGCTGTCGTCTCCGCTCCTCACATTTGCTTTTACGGATTTAATGACGTCAACGAGTGCCTTAAGCGCGCCCTTCACACTTTCTTCGGCGACTTTGAGTTCAGCTCTCACCCTAGGGCCTGTCTCGGAGGTGATTGGTTGCTCAAGGATGGTCTGAATTCTGGAATTTGCCGAAATGATGTCTTCTTTCGCTTGGTCGGCAACCGTTTTAAATTGAGTCAAAAGAACTTCGGCCTGTGTAAGGTCGATGCCAGAATCTTCCATTTTGTTCATCCGCTCCTCGAGTTTGGTGCCGATTGCCAAAAGCCGGTCCACCGCATTTCCCAGCCTGTCGACCACTTTATCCACATGGTCTGCGATGTTTTTGTTTTTGAGGGTTTTTAATCTGTCCTTAATCTCTTCTCTTTTGTGAATGGAAGAGGTGCCCATTTTATCGCGAAACGGAGTCGTGCTCGCGAATCTACCTCTCCACTTTGAAAGAATACCTCCAAAAGGACGATCGTCATTTTTCTTTTGGAGCTCATTCTGCATCTTTTCCAAATTAAAATTTCGAAGCTGTTGCTTTTCTCGCGTATCGGTTTGCGTGTTTGCTCCGGAATCTTCCGCGAGCGCAGGCACGACTCCGAGAGTTAAACTCATTATTACGGAAAGCATCGCTAACTTTTTTACAATCATTTATTTATTTTTTAAAATGCTGATAAGGCACTATCGAAAGTGCTCTTCTATTTTACTACAGTATGGTATTTTTAACTATTACTCCGACAAAAAATTTCCAAGGGTAACCCTTGGAAGAAAAAAACCATCCTGTGGAGGATGGGTTTAAGTGGGTCGAGAGGTCAACATGCGTCCACCGACTCTCCGCAGTTGAGGCATTTCCAGAAACCGTTCTTTTTTACGGCAACGTGTCCACACTCGGAGCAAGTGGGAGGGTCTCCGCACATTGAAGGGTGTATCTCGACTTCGTGCATCAGAGGTCGAATTTTTCCTGGAACGGTTTCAGGAGGCGCGGGCGGGGACATTTCGGTCTCGGCCAGAGCTGGATTGACCGGAGGGGGACTTGAAGCCGAAGGCGTTTTATCTTTTCTTCGGGAGAGTTCCTCGATAAGCGCGCATAGTTCCGCTTGCGAGTAGACACGCGGGTTTCCGAGAGGGACCACTTTCGGGTCATTTCCAAATTCATTCATCTCGCCTCTTCCGTTGTTGAAGATGATGAATGTTGCGTTGGGGCAAAGCGGTTCGAGCTTTTTCTTTAGGACAATGCCGGTTTTGTATCCCTCGAGAGTTTCGTTCCTGTCCAATTCGACGCAGGGGTTTTCCACCATTTGGAATATTGCAAAGCTCACGCTCTCGCCATTCCCCTGAACGAATGTAAGAGCGCTCGGGATGGAGAGAAGCAGTACTTGGAAATACTTATCCTTATCCAACTCTTCTGCAAAGTTCTTGAGGCTCGATCGTCCAATGAAGAGTACGACTGGAATATTCATGATCTGATTCCTCCCGGGTTAGGTGTCTGTCTTTTTTCTAAGGAGAAAACTACATGAAGATTGGGTAAAAGTAAAGCCGACCGCCGAAGGCGGTCGGCTTTAAAACATTTTGGAGACTAAGGCCCGACCTTTTTTCCGACTTAAGGTCGGGCCTTGGGGAGGGGGATTAAACCAAAAATGCGACGATAAGAAGCGCTACGATATTCAATATTTTTATCATAGGGTTGATGGCGGGACCTGCAGTATCTTTATACGGGTCGCCGACGGTATCTCCCGTGACTGCCGCTTTGTGAGCGGGAGAACCTTTGCCTCCATGCGCGCCCTGCTCAATATGTTTCTTGGCATTGTCCCAAGCGCCTCCTCCCGAGGTCATTGAAATCGCGACAAATAGTCCGGTAACGATAGAGCCGACGAGCAACCCGCCGAGTGCGACTGGTCCCAAAATAAAGCCGACGAGAATCGGAGCCAAAACAGGGATGAGAGCAGGAATAATCATTTCTTTGATAGCGGCGGAAGTGACAATGTCCACACAGCGTGCATAATCGGGCTTCGCTGTGCCTTGCATAATGCCCTTAATTTCGCGGAATTGTCTCCTCACTTCATCAACAACTTTTCCCGCGGCAACGCCCACTGCTTCCATTGAAAGGGCGGCAAAGTAATAAGGCAGGAGTCCCCCCAAGAAGAGCCCGACAATAACTCTCGGGTCACTCAAGCTGAATGTCAAACCGGGGACTGCCTCGGTATAAGAAGTAAAAAGGACGAGCGCGGCGAGGCCGGCAGAACCGATGGCGTATCCTTTGGTCACTGCTTTCGTGGTGTTGCCGACTGCGTCTAAGGGGTCGGTAACATCTCGGACTTCCTGTGGAAGTTTAGCCATCTCCGCGATTCCTCCCGCGTTGTCGGTAATCGGGCCGTACGCGTCAATCGCCACAATAATTCCCGCCATCGAGAGCATGCTCATTGCGGCAACAGCAATTCCATAGAGTCCCGCGAAATGGTATGAGGCCAAAATTCCCGCGACAATCGTGAGCAAGGGCCATGCGGTTGCTTTCATTGAAATTGCGAGTCCTTGAATAATGTTTGTGCCGTGTCCTGAAATGGAAGCCGCCGCGATTGATTTTACCGGATTGTATTTTGTTGAAGTATAGTATTCGGTGATGATGACTAAAAGTGCCGTGACGATAAGTCCGACCAACGTGCATCCAAAGAGATTCAAAACTGAATAAGCACCGTTCCCGCTCATTATCATATTTGTAATGGGGTAGAAGGCGAGCGCGGCCAAGACTCCGGCGACCGCAAGTCCTTTGTACATCGCGCCCATGATATTTTGTGACTTTCCAAGTTTTACAAACCAGGTGCCTACTATGGACGCGATGATGGCGATGCCTCCGATGGCCAATGGGTAGATGAGCGCGCCTTCAAAACCTCGAAAGAGCGTTGCGCCAAGCATCATGGCGGCGATGGTGGTTACGGCGTATGTTTCAAACAAGTCCGCGGCCATGCCTGCGCAGTCGCCCACATTGTCGCCCACATTGTCCGCGATGACGCCCGGGTTTCTCGGGTCGTCTTCCGGAATTCCTGCTTCAACTTTTCCCACAAGGTCGGTACCGACGTCGGCCGCCTTGGTAAAAATTCCGCCTCCTAGTCGGGCAAAAACGGAAATCAAGCTTGCGCCGAAGGCAAGGCCGATGAGCGAAGCAACATCATGGGTGATGGCGAAAAATGCCGTTACTCCAAGAAGCGCCAAACCGACGACAAAAAGGCCGGTGACTGCTCCCCCTTTGAAAGCAAGAGAGAGGGCGGCGGCGAGGCCTTGCCTCGCCGCCTCGGTAGTCCTGACATTGGTTCGCACCGACACATTCATGCCGATAAATCCGGTGACTGCCGACAAAACCGCTCCGACCAAAAAGCCGATAGCGATTTTGATATCAAGAGCAATCCAAAGAACGAAAAAGAGAATGATTGCGATAATGGTGATGGTTCGATACTGTCTCTGCAAGTATGCTTCGGCGCCAGATTGGATTGCGGCGGCGATTTCTCGCATTTTGTCATTGCCCGCGCTCATTTTCAGAATGCCTCGTATTAAAAAGAGGCCGTAGACAATCGCAATGGCTCCGCTAACTAAAGAAAAAATTATGTAAGGATTCATACTGATGCGATGCTAATCTACGGATACATGCGAATCTACAAATAAGAAGGGAAAAGAGTCCTATTCGGAGCATTCGAATAATTCGTATATTCGCATCGTGTTAATAATTATTAAAATTTACTCTGGAATCGCTTCGCTTATATTCTCTCCTTTCATTGACTGAATGTCTATGCGAGCGCCGGTGAGCTTCGCGGCAAGGCGCACGTTCTGGCCTCCCTTGCCTATTGCGAGCGATTGCTGGTCTTCCGCCACAATCACCTTCGCGCTTTTTGTGTTCTCGTCGAGTTCGACAGAAATAACTTTTGCGGGAGAAAGAGAGTCTTCGACGAATTTTCGAAGTTCCGGAGACCACTCTATAATATCAATTTTCTCTCCGCCGAGCTCGCTCATCACTGTTCCCACACGAACGCCACGCTGACCCACCATAGACCCCACGGGGTCGATGTGGGGGTCATTCGATACGACTGCCACTTTTGAGCGCGAGCCAGCTTCTCGCGCGATTGCTTTTATCTCGACTGCTCCGGAGGCGATTTCCGGCACTTCGATTTTGAAGAGTTCATGAAGGAATTTGGGGTGCGAACGGGAGAGCCGTAGGAAAATTCCTTTTGGACTTTCTTCCACGGAGAAAAGATACACGCGCACTCGTTCTCCTTGGCGGTATCTTTCGCCCGGTATCTGCTCTTCGTAGGGGAGAATGCCGTTGGTTCGGCCGAGGTCAATGAAAATGTTGCCCCGCTCGACTCGCTGGACAGTACCAGAAACAATTTCGCCCTGTCGCTTGCCGTATTCCGCCATGACGGAAACTTTTTCCGCTTCTCGGATTTTCTGGATGATGACTTGTTTGGCTGTCTGGGCGGCAATGCGCCCGTAGTCTTCCTTGGCTTCAAGTGGGAATATGATTTCATCATCGAGCACAGCGCCTTTTTTTATTTTTTTCGCGTCATCAAGGAGAATATGATGCTCGGGATTGAAGCGAGCGCGCTCCTCCATTTCGTCGGGAATTTTTTTCTCGCTCTCTCCTTCAGTTTCAAGCGCGAGCGCTTCTTCGGGCAGAATGACGCGCGTTTCATCAACAACAATTTTTACTTGATGAAATTCGGTTTTGCCGGAATTCAAATCGAAGACGGCTCTTACGATTTGGCCTTTCTTGCCGTATTCTTTTTTGTACGCGGTCGCCAACGCCTGCTCGATGGCTTCGAGTATTTTTGCTTTCGGAATTCCCCGCTCTTCTTCAAGCTGGGAGAGAACCGAGTGGATTACTTTGAGGTCAAACATGATGTTAAGAACCCTTAACGAATAGGGCACACGAATAGTTAAGAACTTTTCACAAATAAAGCATTCGAATAAGCCGGATTCTTTATTCGTGTCATTCGCCCGCCCGAACGTAACGTTTCGCCCGCCCGGATGACTCGGTCGGACGGGGTACGGGCGGTCACACATTCGTGGATTTGTATTATACTTTTAAAAAAATGAGTCCGCTTTTGGGCGAACTTCGAATACGACTATACTACATCCCTTTCATAAAAAAAGCAATCAAAACAAAAAAGGGTGTAAACGATAGAAACAAATTATTACACCACCATGACCCTGAGTTACGCCACATAACCCATGAGCAATAGTCGTGTGACTACCTAATTGTCCAAAGAGTCTCTTTGTAAGAAGAAACCGCTATGTTGAGCGGTTTCTTCATGTCAAGGACGGTCCTTGCCGGAGGCTTACGGTCCTTGCCGGAGGCTTACGGTCCTTGCCGGAGGCTTATATTCTTTTTAATGGAACTGTTCACAAATCAAATTTCGCGAGGTAAAAGAAACGCTCTACCCGAGATTAGTTTTCTAACTTTGTATAGCCATCCACATAATACCAGGATCCCTCTCAGTACGACAAGAATTACTGTTTGGGGTTCCATAACGTATATTGAATCCTGTTGTGGTCACGTTAGTTACCCAAAAGATAGTCGCCTCATTACCGTTCTCGTTCATCCACTTAGACTGGAGAAATACCTTAGGAGCTTGGGTGAATGTCTTATTAAAAGAAACTGCCGTGGTTGTAACCCATGCGTATTCAGCACAATTAATATTTGCCAAACCTGTATCGATAACTTGGGTTGATCCACTTCCTCCCGAAGGACTTCCGGTAAAAATGGTCAGGTATATTTCTATTAGACCCGTATCGTAGGTAGTATTTGGTGTTATGTGGTTGTTATTTATTAGATGCACTTTCACTCTAGATTGAGCTTGATCAACTTCAACATATGCTTGCATATCCATAAATTCAGTAATAGACACCTGACCATCTACCATATAAGTAGTAAGGTCAGATAATCCTCCATAACGTACTGCTGCTGCAGTCATGGTATTGCCACTTGGTAAACTGATAGTTATCCAGTCAGAAACCCCATTAACAAAATTGACATCGGTATGGTATGTAAATATATTACCCCAGTTCCCCGTACCTCCTCCCCCTCCTCCAGTTGGCGTCTGCCATGTTGCGTTTCCGACATCATCAGACGTGAGGACTTTGCCTGATCCTTGGCTCCCGTTGAAAATTTTGACGGTGGCGGGACTGGTTGTAGTGCCAATCTCAATATTACCGTTAAAAATCGATTTCCCGAAGACCAAGAGACCGACTTTATATGGGTCAATTATCTGTGTATTTATTCTAAGCTGTCCAAGCTTTGTTTGCACATTATCCCCAACATTTATGGGCGCTTCGGCATTTCCGTTTGGAGGAGCCATGGTGGGAGCTGTATACCCCGCTTGCAGAGAACTGACTCCAAATAGTATTCCTAAGCTTAGGGCTATCGACAAGATGTATTGTTTTGCTGTTTTCATATTATTTTAATTGTTGTGCCTGTTTAATTAATAAAAGTTTTGCCTCTGCCTGCGACTGACTCAATGTGACCCTCGAAGTATCTGTTTCCTCAATTATTTTTTTCTTTTCCGCCGCCTGCTCTGGAGTGAGGGTTACTCTTTGTTCGAGAAGGGGGACTTCTTTTACAATGGGAGAGGGAGAAGTTGCGTAATAGTAGACAGCATATGCAAGGAAGATAAGCACCACAAAAATACCTACAGTAGAAAGTATTACGGTGACGTTGGGTCGTTTTTGTTCTTGAGGAAATTGGGGAGAATTGTTCGAAGAGATGTTGTCCATGAGATGAATTATAGTATCGAATAAAAAGATAAGCAATGAACAGGGTGTGGATATGTTTGATTATTGATTTAAAAAAAGGTGAGTAAGAAGATTGGGAGGATTTTGCCCCCAGCACTTTCCGAAAGTGCTGGGGGCAGGGCGTCCTCGCCTCCGCAAGGATGCTCTGGATCCCCGCCTCCGCGGGGATGCTCAAAAATCATAGTCATACGACTATTGCTCCGCACTGAAGTGCGGGTTATAGTCGCTTCGCTCGTTGATTTTTGGCACTTTTCCCCGTAGTAGATTTTGGCATTTTGAAATCAAGAGATTTCAAATGGCGAAGCCAAATGCCAAAATTCACTACGGGGTTTTCCCCACCTTGCATAGTTTTGAATTCAAGATATGTGGTATACTTTACCTCATGGACACTTTTCCCAATCTGTCCCAAACGGAAGTATCTTCGCACTCTCGCGGAGACCGCAAGCTCATTCCCATTCTTGTTCTTTTCGCTCTAGCTCTCTTGCTTTTTTTCCTTATGCATTTTTTCTTCTCGAAGAAAATTGTTTTTCCCGACACCATTCCCATTGACTCTTTGACTCAGGATTACCGCGGTGTTTGGCAAGGACTGTCCATGACATGAAAAATCATTCTTAACATGAACCTAAAAATTAACAAATAAAAAAATCTATACTATGTCCACCAGTAAAAAAATTATATTTTTCGGTCTTGCTCTCGCTTTTATTTTTGCCGGAGCATATTCGATTGGGCGCAGTGAGAGCGCGCAAGCGGCAGCTGGGTCGCTCAAGGGGTGGGGGTGGTCTTCAAACATTGGGTGGATTAATTTTGACGGGGTGGTAAAAAATGATGACGGCACGCTTTCTGGCTACGCTTGGGCGAACCCGCAAGATGATACCGCAGTGCCTCCGACTAAAAACATTGGATGGTTTCAATTTGGCGGGCTTTCTGGGGTCACAAACGCAAGTATAGATGCGGCAGGCAAGATGCACGGCTTTGCGAGGGCACTTTCTGCTGATTGGAATGGCTGGGATGGGTGGGTTAGTTTCGATGGCACTGCAACAGATGGAAGCCCATACGGCGTAACTTTGGGCAGTACTCCAGGAACTTTTTGCCCATCAGCTACGAGTTGTCCAGGGTATGATTTTGCGTGGGGGTCTGATGTTGTCGGCTGGATAGACATGAGCGGGGTCTATTTAATAACGGATTTTGATTTTGTTCTGGACCCTCCAACGCTTCCGCTAGGTGCCACCGCTATCCAAATCCAACTAGGTACTCCGAATGTTAGCACCCATGTTGCATCAAGACTGTTGCTCGGAAGTCCTGCAGGGTCGGGCTTTTTTGGATTTAGTTTGAGCACGGATAGCACTTCGGATCCGATTCCTGGAGTCACAGGTGCTTTAGTAACTGCAGGCAGTTATTTGCCGACATCAGGAGCAGGGACAAATGTAGATTTTATATTAAATGGTTTGGGCGGTCTTGCAAAAGGTAGCTATGTGATTCATGTCAGTCAGTCTGTTAGTCTAAGTGATTATGTATCCGGGCTGATTCGTTCAACCACAATTGATCTTGACGTTGTAGACACAATACCTCCGCTGGGGACTCCTGATACGCCTACTCCATCCGTTGCTACGGGTGCCTGTGGAGGAGCAATTATTATTTCAGGGTATCAAGTTAGCGGGGCGGGTAATCTATATAGAATCTGGCGTGAGGATACCAATCCTAATAGACTGACTCAAATTTATGACGGTGAAGACACAATAAGGACCGATACTGGTCTCACTTCGGGCACTTCCTACTCTTATAGAGTTCAAGCATACAACGGGCTCAACAATTCTGCTCTTTCAAATCCAGTACCACCAGCTTTTGCTTCCGACGTTTGTCCTGTGAATCCACTTCTGACCAATTGTACGGGAACTATACCTTTTGGAAGCGGGACTGTGAAAGGGCCCGACCAATATACTCCACCTCCACCCACTCCTCCAAGTACTGATTGGGACCATGGCTACATCATTTACCCTTCTTCGGCGACGTCCCTCCCTTCAGTAGGAGCTTGTCAGTGGACATGCAATCTGGGCTATAGCAAAGTTGAAGGTGAGACAGGCGCGAACAAGAACAGTTGCAGACCGATTCCGGGGTATGGACAGCAGTAGAATAGGGAATGTAACGTGTAACATGTAACGTGTTAACGTCAGAAGAAGAGAGAGAAAGAATGATAAAGCCCCGAGCTTTTCTCCGAGAAAAGCTCGGGGCTGGTGGAAAAAAAAAGGGGGGGGAGAAGTTATGCACACCCTCTGCTTTAGTGCTTCGACAAATGTAGTAATATGAATATGTATCTCACTCGCTCAATGAAAATCTATGGACGAAAATAAAACATCTGCTCAAAATAAAAATCCGGTTGTCATTGCTTTTTTGATATGTGTTATCGCGCTTTCGATTACCTATATTGCTTCAACAGCGCTGAATTTTAAAAAAACAAGCGAGCTTCCGAAAGAACTTACGCTCGCAGAAAAAAAGGCAGAAGTGATAGCTCGTCTGCAAAGTACAGATACCCAACCTCTTACTAAAGCAGAACGCTCGGAGATTGTAGATTTTGTGTCCCGTGGCGGAGCGACCTATACTGAAGCGGAGAGAGCGGAGATTACTCGGATATTAAGGGCAAAATAATCATGAAAAAATATTCCCTAAGAATTTTCCTAATATCAATAATTTTTGTTTCGGCGTGGGGAATCTCTAGTATCAATACTCATTTTGTATTTGCGCAAAGTCAAACTATTTCTCTTTCGAATGATGGCAATAAAACTGTAGCTCAAGGCTCGAGTGCCATCAGTCAAATTACCGCAACACGATTAAATGGATTTTCAGGCGGTATTAATTTTTCAGTGACTGTTCGGGATTCTTCAAATAATATTGTAAATACCATTTCACCGGGGATTAGCACATCATTCTCCCCAAATCCTTTACCTTCCGGTCAGACAATTTCTTCACTTACCTTAGGGACATTTTCTGGTACGCCAATTGGCACTTATAGTGTCACGGTTACGCCATTAGTAACTGGAGGAAGTTGCTGGAGTGAAGCGGATTTGCTTGAAACTTCTCATCCAGGTGCTGGAGGTCCCTACGAAACATATGATCCGATTCGAATAGTACATTGTAGTGACAATATAGGAAGGTACCAGGAAAATATATATCCTTCTTCACAATATGCTTGTAGTACTTCATATCCCACTCCTTACAATAAGCCTATTTATTTTTGTGGCGCAAATAACTGGACCAAGACTCCAACCTGCGATTACACATTTTCTTGCACGACCCCAATCGTTGCGCCGTCTATCTCTACGACATTTACACTGACAGTAACTTCTGCCGTCAATCCAGCGCCTTTCATTGACTTCAACCTTACCAATAGCGGGAACATTACTGTACAAGCAGGCAACTCGGGTTCAAATACCATTACGAAAACATTAACAGCTGGAACGACACAGCCGGTAACATTGTCTGTTTCTGGATTACCCTCCGGAGCTACCTTGAATCCCGCTATAACGAACAATCCTTCAAATCCCACGGGCTCTTCCGTTTTGACAATTAAAACCACAGCAAGTACTCCTGTCGGTACATATCCTATTACAGTGACGGGTGAAGCGTCTTCTGCAGGAACTTCTATTTATTACTGTGCTCGCGGATATTTTATGAATCCAGGAAATACCCAATTTGATGGTTATTCGTATGAGTGTTCTACCAACTCTAGTTTTACGGTGACCTACCCATCGGAAGCGAATATAGAATGTCATCGCACCGATGATGCGGGGTGCCCTTATACTACTTTGTCACAGATGACGGGGCTAGCCAATTTTTATTGTAGTGGTGGAGGAGCCACTTGGAGTTATTATCCAACTCCCGGCACCCCTTCAAACAATTTCAGCTGTACCACTCTAAATCGAACTACGACATTTACGCTGACAGTTACCTCTACTGTCGTTCCCTACGAACCGCCGACTGGAGTAACGACAGCTCTCGGCGCTTGTGTAAACTCGGTCAAGTCCGTTCAACTCTCGTGGACCGCTCCCGCAAACTTGGATGTCATTGATTATGGTATTTATCGAGGGGGTGTTTTTATAGAAAAAGCTGGAAGTGCTTTCGCTAGTTCCGCTCCATCATATATCGACCATCCACCTGAGGGTACGTACACATACTCGGTATCGGCGCTCTATGTCGGAGATGGCGGAGTCATAGGAGAATCGTCTCTCACTCCCGCTTCGCCGATTACGGTTACTGCATGTTCCACGACATATTCCTGTGTAGGCAATTTACCCGCGGGAGCCACAATGTGTTCTGGAGATGATGTTGGTCTTGCGGGACCCACAAACTGGACTTCAGCTGGAAACAGCAGTTCCGACTGTACAGCTACAAAATGTGAACATTACACTCCTCTACCAGGTACTCCTTTGACAATAAACGCAGTGACTTCATCTACCTGTGGAGGAAAGATCGATGTTTCTTGGAGTTCTTCTTCTGGAGCGACAAGTTATAGTCTCTACCGTGAGGGAACATCAGCGGCAATTTATGTCGGTCCCGGGAGATCATTTCCGGATACCGTGATGGACGGTTTACCTCATAGATATCGTGTTTTGGCTTCAAATAGCTCGGGGGATTCACCTCTCTCTTCTTATACTTCTTCGACCTCTCCCTCACCTGCCTGCGTCGTAGCAACATGTAATCCTCCGAAACCATCGGGAAGCGGAATTGTAGTGAACCCTGTTGAAGTAGCCGCTCTTAACTGGACGTATCATACTTATCCTTCTACTGACCCATTACTTCCTGCATTGGGAGCTTGCGAATGGACCTGCAATCTGGGCTTCAGCAAAGTTGGAGGCGAGAACAGTTGCAGACCGATTCCGGGGTATGGACAGCAGTAGGGGGAAGCTATTAGCTGTTAGGTTTTAGCTGTTAGGTTCAAGAATGAGAAAGAAAGACAGATATGCCCCGAGCTTTTCTCCGAGAAAAGCTCGGGGCAAGGGGATAAGCGGAGAAAAAGAGAGATTAAAAAACTTGTCCCCCGAGGGGGACAAGTTTTTTTAGGTAGAGGTGCTATAATTACGGAACAAATTCGAAGCAAGAAATTCGAAATCCGAAAAAAGAATTAACTTTAAAATAGTAAACAAAGAAATTTCCTATTTAAAACTGTTTAATTAAAACTTTTTTCGAATTTCGTGCTTCGGATTTCGGATTTACTCATGTATATCGAAGAAAAAAAACTTAAGGAATTTATTTTGGATTCGGGACTGGTCTCGAAGAGCGACTTTGAGAGTGCCCAAAAGAAGGCGGTGGCGGAAAATGTGAGCGTAGGCAAACTATTAGTAATGAACGGCAAAATCGCCGAAGACGACATGCGCAGGATGCAGGCCTATGTGCTCGGAATTCCGTTCGTTGACTTGAAGGGCGAAAAAATAGATTTTGAGGTTCTTTCCATGATTCCCGAGCCCATTGCTCGCAACCACAACATTGTCGCATTCAAAAAAACCGCGGATACGCTCGAAGTGGCGATGACCGACACGGATGACTTGGCAGCAATAGACTTCGTCAAAAAGAAAGTGAAACTCACTATTTTGCCTCGTCTTACCGATAACGAATCCATAAAACGGGTCATTCTTCAGTATCAAAAAAGTTTGAAAGCCGAATTCGGAGATATTATCGCCAAGGAAGCGTTGAATTTAAAAACAATCAATGAAGTGGGGGATTTGACGAGCGAGGGCGATCTCAAAAAGATGGCCGAGGAGCTTCCGGTTGTGCGCATTGTGGACACGCTTCTCAAACATGCCATTTTACAAAACGCGTCCGACATCCATATCGAGCCACAGGAAACGGAGGTGGTTGTTCGCTACAGGATAGACGGAATTCTCCACGACACCATGATCCTTCCCAAAAACGCGGCATCTCCCATAACGGCAAGGATAAAAGTGCTTGCCAATTTGAAGCTCGATGAGAAACGCTTGCCTCAAGACGGACGGTTCAAAATAGAGATGAACACGGAAAAAGTTTCTTTCCGCGTGTCCCTGTTGCCCATCTACTACGGAGAGAAGACGGTGATGAGACTGCTTCGGGAAAATGTTTCAGGTTTTTCGCTCGAGGGCATGGGTTTCCACGGAGAGGGATTGGAGAAAGTTCACAACGCTCTGAAAATTACGACGGGCATGATTTTGACCACGGGACCGACCGGAAGTGGAAAGACCACAACTCTCTACACCATGCTCGATATCGTTAATACGCCGGACGTCAATATCTCAACCATCGAAGACCCAGTCGAGTATCAGATGAAGCGAGTCAACCAAACACAAGTGCGTCCGGAAATCGGCTTTACGTTTGCAAACGGACTTCGAACGCTGGTGCGGCAAGACCCCGATATCATCATGGTGGGAGAAATTCGCGACAATGAAACAGCGTCGCTCGCGGTGAACGCCTCCCTGACCGGCCACTTAGTGCTCTCCACTCTTCACACCAATTCCGCTGCGGGGGCGATACCTCGGCTTCTTGATATGAAAGTAGAGCCGTTTCTTCTGGTGTCCACGGTGAATATTATTTTGGGACAGAGGCTCATTCGGAAATTGAACGCGGATAAAGAATCGTATTTTTTAAGTCCGGCGGAATTGGCATCGCTCAAAAAAATCGCGGATTTGAATCGCGTGATGAATTTTCTCAAGGTTGAAAAGATTGTGGACCAGAAAGCAACATGGGAGAAAATGCCGTTTTACCGCCCTCCTAAGGGCAGAAAAGCGGAGGACTCCTACCAGGGCAGAATTGGCATTCACGAAATCTTGAAAGTTACTCCCACAATTCGCGAGCTTATTTTGCAATCCAAGAGTTCCGATGTGATTGACGCGCAGGCAAAACAGGAAGGAATGATGTCGATGGTCGAAGACGGCATCTTCAAAGCGGCGCAGGGCATTACGTCGGTTGAGGAGGTACTCCGAGTGGTCTCGGAGTAACACGGAACTGACACGGAAGGAAGATAGCACGGAACAGGCACAGAACCCATTATGAGTACTTTAATTTATGAAAGCGAATCCTACATTATTCGCGGCGGCTGTTTCGAGGTCTATAAGCAGTTTAGAAACAGACATAAGGAGAAAATTTACAGCAAGGCTTTACTCGTATTTTTGAAGAAAGCGGGCTTAAAAGTAGAACAGGAAAAACAGTTACCAATATTTTTTGACGGTGAAAAAGTCGGCGTGTACATCCCTGACATTGTGGTTAACGGTAAGATACTTGTCGAATTAAAATGTAAACCCTTTATGACACAAGACGATATGACGCAGTTCTGGTATTATTTGAAGGTAACTAACTTTAGACTTGGATTTTTAATAAATTTTGGCAATAATAACGGCGTAGAAATTATACGAAGGGTATATGGCAAATAAGTTCTGTATTCTTTCCGTGTAATGTTCTGTGTCTGTTCAGTGTTATGATTTTCAAATACAAATATCAAATAGAGGGAGGAGAAATAAAAGAGGGCGAGGGGGAAGCGCCGGACAAGTTTGCGCTCTATCGTCAGCTCAAAAAGGATGGGATCGCGGTTGTTTCCGCGCAGGAAAAAGGGCCTAAATCGGCGTTTAAGCTTGGGAGTATCACGATTTTCTCCAAAGTATCGACGCGCGACAAGATTAACTTCGCGAGAAACATGGGGGCAATGCTCGAAGCCGGCCTTGCGCTTTCCCGCATTCTTTCGGTAATGGAGAGGCAGACAAAAAACAAAAAGTTCAAAACACTTATCCAGAAGACGAACGACAACATCAAAGCGGGGAAACCCTTGAGTGATTCATTGAAGGAGCACGGCAAAACATTTTCTCCCCTCTTTATTTCCATGGTCAAAGCAGGGGAAGAAGGGGGAACGCTTGTTCAAGCTCTCAAAATTCTTTCAACGCAGATGGAGAAATCGTATCTTCTCGGCAAGCGTCTTAAAGGCGCGCTCATTTATCCGGCTGTGATTATAGGCGTGATGCTTGTGATTGCGGTCTTGATGCTCATGTTCGTTGTTCCCACTTTGACCTCGACATTTAAAGAATTGAATGTGGCGCTGCCTTTTTCCACGAGGGTCGTTATCTTTGTAAGCGATTTTCTCAAAGACAACACCGTGATTGCCCTCATTCTTTTTCTTGTAGTCGGTTTTTCGTTGTTTTTTTCGCTCAAAACAAAAAAAGGCAAAAGAATTTTCGACTACGTTGTGCTTCGCATCCCCGTGATAGGGCAAATCACCAAAGAGACAAACTCGGCGAGAACGGCGCGAACTCTCTCATCCCTCCTCTCTTCCGGGGTGGAGTTTGTTTTAGCGATAGATATCACAGGCGATGTTTTGCAGAATTCATATTATAAAGAAGTGCTCAAGGAAGCTAGAGTTAAAGTTGAAAAAGGCGAGCCGATTTCTGATATTTTTGAAAAAAATGAGGCGCTGTACCCGGTGTTTGTGGGCGAGATGATGAGCGTCGGAGAGGAAACGGGAAAACTTGGCGAGATGCTTGTCGGCGTGGCGGATTTTTATGAAAACGAAGTCGACCAAAAGACAAAAGATATGTCCACCATCATTGAGCCAGTGCTCATGGTCTTCATAGGCATTGCTGTCGGGTTTTTTGCCATTTCGATGATTACGCCGATGTATACGCTGGTAGATGCGATATAGAAGACACATGTAGCATGTAGCATGTAACATAAAACATTTGACCATGAAATCAAAAATGCAAAAAAGATTTTCTCGTGTTACATGTTACAAGTTACATGTTACATATTCCCGAGGCTTCACCCTCATCGAAATGCTTGTCGGCATCGCTATTTTCACGGTCATTTTTATTTCCATCTACCAGGTGTATGTCAGTCTTTTCTCTTTCATTAGTTTGAATCAGTACAAAATCTTGGCGCTCAATCTTGGAAATGAGCAGATTGAAATCGCCCGCAATCTGGCCTATTCGGACGTGGGTGTCGTAGATTCAATTCCGGACGGTAAAATTCCGCATATACAAAGTTTGAATCGAGGAGGCAAGGCATTCACCGTAACCACTACGATTCGAAATATTGATTTGCCGTTTGACGGCACAATCGGGGGCTCTCCCAACGACCTTTCTCCCGCGGATAATAAGCAAATTGAAGTTGAAATTACTTGCCCGACGTGCAAAAATCTTTCACCCCTCACTCTTACCGCCACGATTGCTCCAAAAAATCTTGAGACCGCGTCGACGAACGGGGCGCTCTTCATAAAAGTATTTGACGCTAACGGAATTGCGCTTGCCGGCGCATCCGTTCATGTTGTAAATGCCGTGCCTAATCCGGACATCGTGATTGATGACGTGACGAATACAAGTGGCATGCTCCAGATTGTCGATGCGCCTCCCGGAGTTGAAGCCTACGAGATTACTGTGACAAAAACGGGATATTCAAGCGACCGAACGTATCTAACGGGGGCATCCGGAAATCCAACTCCCTCAAAACCTCACGCGACTGTGCTTTTGGGACAGGTAACCCAGGTGAGTTTTTCAATCGACCGGACAAGCGTCGTTTCCATGAAGAGCGTCACTCCACTCTGTGTTCCGGTTCCTGATGTTCATTTCACTTTTTCTGGTTCCAAAACAATCGGGCCAGGAGTTTTAAAATATTCGGCGAATCTGGCGACAAACGGAAGTGGAACCTATACGAATAATGCTTTGGAATGGGACACCTATACGATTGTCGGGACTGATGCGACTAACGACATTGTGGGGATAAATCCTTTGAACCCTGTCGCGGTTAATCCCGGGTCCGCAGTTGACGTTTCTCTCACTGTCGTGCCAGTAAATCCCAAGAGTCTTCTTGTGACTGTAAAAGACAGCGCCACGGAACTTCCGGTTACTGGCGCCACGGTGACTCTCACAAAGAGCCCTTCCTACGATTCGGAGCAAATTACGGGAAGCGGTTACATTAATCAGACCGACTGGTCCGGCGGAAGCGGACAAGATTTGTTCACCGACCCTCTCCAATATATGGGAAGCGACGGCAATATCGAGACGAGTTCGCCTGGAGGAGAGATTAAATTGAAAAATCTTTTTGGCACGTATAAAACGTCGGGCACGCTTGAGTCTTCAACCTTCGACACAGGTTCGCCAAGTAATTTCTACAATCTTAAATGGATTCCGACCGATGAGCCTATTCCCGCGGGACCAAACAGCGTTCGTTTTCAATTTGCTTCCACTTCAACCCTTCCATTTTCTGGATGGGAATATAAGGGTCCCGACGGAACATCGGGCACGTATTATACTTCTTCCAACACATCGCTTTCCTCGGTTCATACGGGGGATAGATATGCGCGCTACAAAGTTTTTCTAAGCACGGATGACACCGCGTTTACTCCAAATATATCCGACATCGCATTTACATTTACTTCAGAATGCACTCCGCCCGGGCAGGTGGTATTTTCGGGCCTTGCATCGGGAACATACCATGTCTCAGTGTCAAAATCAGGATATTCGACATCGGAGTTGGACATACCCGTCACTCTCTCATGGCAGGAGCAGGATATTGTTTTGACTCCTTAAAGAAACATGTAACATAAAACATTTAACATTTAACATTTAACATTTGACCATGAAATCAAAAATGCAAAAAAGATTTTCTCGTGTTACATGTTACAGGTTACATGTTACATATTCCCGTGGCTTCACCCTCATTGAAGTGCTCGTAACCATCGCCATACTCCTCATTATTGCCGTTCCTATCGCGTATTTCCAAAGAGATGTCTTGGTAAATAACAGGACTTCTGATGAATCGCTCCAATCAATCGCCGCCGCGCGTGTCATTGTCCGGACAATGGTAAAAGAGCTTCGGGGCGTCGCGCCCGGAAATGACGGCTCATACGCGGTTCAGCAGGCGGCAACGAGCAGTATCATTTTTTACAGCGACACGAACGATGACGGTTTGAAAGAAAAAATTCGCTACTATCGCTCCGGCACGACGCTCATGAAAGGCACGATCAAGCCCACAGGCTCTCCGCTCGTCTATGTTCAAGGCAATGAAACGACCTCTGTTTTGATGTATAATATCCGCAATGCCCCATCGGCTCCCTTATTCGAGTATTTTGATTCGACTTATGATGGAACCAATCCACCGCTTGCACAACCTGTAGCAGTTGCGCAAGTTCGGCTTTTAAAAATAAGCCTTTCGATTGATTCAAATCCAAATTCTCTCCCTCCCGCAGAACTCTATACTTCTCAAGTGATGTTTCGAAATCTAAAAGATAATCTATGACACCTCTCTCTTTTAAAAAAGGAATAATTATAGTACCGGTTCTCATCTTCGGAGCAATCGCAGTCCTCGTGACGGGGGCTCTGATTTATTTCGCGGCGGCGCTTTTTAAAGATTCCAAAGTGTTGGGTCTCCGTGAACAGGCGTTTCAAATTGCCGAATCGGGGGTGGATTATTACCGTTGGCATCTTGCTCACGCCCCGGCAGATTACCAAGATGGGACGGGTGCGAGCGGTCCCTACGTGCATGATTATACGGATAAAGACGGGACGGTCATCGGGCAATTTACTCTCACCATCACTCCGCCTCCCATAGGGTCCACTGTCGTAAAAATTAAATCCAAGGGTACCGTCACGGCAAATCCGTCGGTGGCTCGGACACTCGAAGTGTCGCTTGGCATCCCTTCGCTCGCTCGGTATGCGGTTGTGGCGAATGATGTGATGCGTTTTGGCGACGGAACGGAAATTTTCGGTCCCGTGCATTCCAACAACGGAATCCGTTTTGACGGTCTCGCCCACAATATCGTCACAAGCGCGAAAGACAAATATGTAGACCCGGATAACGGCTCCTCGTTTCGTTATGGCGTGTATACAACATTGAGCCCGCAAGATCCTTCTCCTCCCACAGCCGTGCCAGCTCGCGCAGATGTGTTTATGGCGGGGCGACAATTTCCCGTTCCTGCTGTTGATTTTGTTGGAATGACCACCGACCTTTCCCAAATGAAAACTCAGGCGACTACTGACAGCAGGTATTTCCTCGCGTCAGGTTCTCAAGGCTATCTTATTGTCCTCAAGACGAATGATACTTTTGACCTCTATAAAGTGACGAGCATTAAAGCTCCTGCGGGGGGTTGCACAAATACCGCAGGACAAACAGGATGGGGAACATGGACTATTCTCAACAAGACTTTTATTAAAAACCACACTTTTCCGGTGCATGGCGTGATGTTTTTTGAAGACAATATTTGGGTTGAAGGAACGATACAGACCGCACGACTTACTATTGCCGCAGGAAGATTCCCCGACAGTCCCGCTACCAGAAAAAGCATTACCATAAACAAAGATCTTCTCTATACGTATTATGACGGGCAAGATTCAATCGGCCTTGTCGCTCAAGGAGATATAAACACAGGGCTTGGTAGTTTAGACACGATGCGGATAGATGCCGCTCTCATTGCTCAAAATGGTCGAGCCGGAAGATACTACTATAAAAGCGCCTGCGGAACGGGTTACAACCGGACGGAGCTCACTCTCTATGGAATGATTGCGACGAATCTTCGTTATGGTTTTGCTTACACGGACGGAACCGGCTACGACGCAAGAAACATCATCTACGATGCTAATTTGCTCTACGCCCCTCCTCCGAATTTCCCGCTAACTTCTAATTTGTACTCAATTCAGTCGTGGAAAGAGGTTAAGTAGCTCGGATTGTCTTTTGGAGGGCACAGATATTTTCTTGCTAGAAAATTTCTCGAGCTCGCACCGTCGTGTTCCGGCCTTGCGCTTTTCTTCGAAAAGCTCACTCGCTCGTCTCTCCAAAAGACAATTCTCGCTCTGGCGTCTAAGATAACTTCTTTTCTCTTACCTCACATGTTACATGTTGCATATTCTTCTGTTATACTTTACTTATGCAAGCAAAAAAACAAAAAATTATCATCGGCAACTGGAAAATGAACCCGCTTTCTATTGGAGAGGCGAAAGAGATATTTTTAGGAGTAAAGAAGGTGGCGACGTCGCTTACGAATGTAAAAACGGTCATTTGCCCTCCTTTCGTCTACCTTAGTCTCTTGAATAAGCTCTATACAGACGAGGTCATCGCGTTCGGAGCGCAGAACGTCTTTTGGGATACCAAGGGAGCGTTTACCGGAGAGATTTCGGCTCCCATGATAAAGAGCGTGGGCGGGAGTTTTGTCATTGTCGGCCATTCGGAGAGAAGAAATATGGGCGAAACAGATGAGGTAGTGCAGAAAAAAACCGCTTTGGCTCTGCGTTCCGGTCTCACCGCGGTTGTCTGCATTGGAGAGAAAGAGAGGGATAAAGACGGTAACTTTTTTCACTTTCTGAAAGGGCAAATCAGGGAATCTTTGAAAGGGTTGCACAAAAAACATCTCGAGCGTATCGTGATTGCTTATGAGCCGATCTGGGCTATAAACAAGTCCGATAAAGATGCAATGAGTCCGGGAGACCTGCGCGAGATGGCTATTTTCATCCGAAAGAATCTGGTCGATCATTTTAAGACCGCTTCTGCCGCTTCTATCTCGATTTTATACGGCGGGTCCGCTTCAAGCTCGACCGCAAAGGAGCTTGTTGGCGGTGGCCAGGTGGACGGACTTTTAGTCGGGCATCAAAGTCTGGATGTGACAAATTTCTCCGACATATTGAAAACAGTTAACGCACTATAACAACATGGAAAAATCTGTGCACTCTCTGCATGAGGCCGAGAATCTAAAAGGAAAAATTGTTTTACTGAGACTTGACCTCGATGTCTCGATTCAGAACGGAAAAATTGAGAATGATTTTCGCTTGAGAGGGGGGATTCCCACAATCGAGTATTTGAAAAAACAGGGCGCAAAAATAGTCATAATCGGCCATATCGAGTCCGAGGGCGTTGATACTCTCGGGGAAATTTATGCCTATTATAAAAAGCTTTTTCCGCTTACCTTCATTACTGACCCCATTTCCTCTTTGAAACGCGAACAGTTTGAAGCGATGCGAGAGAGCGATGTTGTGTTGCTTGAAAATTTGAGAAAAAATCCCGGGGAGAAAAAAAATGACCCCGCATATGTTGCGCAGTTGGCGTCTCTTGGCGATATTTATGTCAACGATTCCTTCGCCGTTTGTCACCGGCCACACGCTTCAATCATCGGCCTTCCGGGGAAACTCCCAAGTTTCGCAGGTTTTGTTTTAGAAAATGAAATTAAACACTTGTCGCGCGCTTTTGCGCCTAAGAGTCCTTTTCTTTTTATTTTAGGCGGAGCGAAGTTTGATACGAAATTGCCGCTTGTAAAGAAATTTTTAGATATCGCGGACACGATTTATCTCTGCGGGGCGCTTGCCAATGACTGCTGGAAAGAGCAAGGTCTTTCCGTCGGAATCTCGAAAGTGTCCGAAAACACCTATGACATAGGAAATATTGTAAAAAATAGAAAAATCATTCTGCCTGTTGATGTGCGGGTAAAAAGCAAAGAGGGCAGTGTAGAGATTAAACATCCGGCTGAAGTTACGGGCGAGGATTCCATCGTAGATGCGGGACCCGAGTCCCTCTCGGATTTGAAGAAACTCATAAACACTTCAAGCTTTATTCTCTGGAACGGGCCGTTGGGTCTCTACGAGGGAGGATTTAAGGAAAGCACGCTTGCGGTTGCCAATATGATTATAGAGAGCAAAGCGGAATCGATAGTGGGCGGGGGAGATACGCTTTCGGCAATCGACGAATTGCATCTCGAAAAAAAATTTGGTTTCGTCTCGACTGGTGGAGGCTCAATGCTCGAGTTTTTGGCGAGCGAGACCTTGGTGGGAATTGAAGCCCTGAAGAAGAATGTAACACAAGACATGTCCTAAACCCGTCCGATGACGCGTCGGACTAGGGTAACATGTAACGTAAGAGATGGAGAAAATTTCCCCCTTCTTATGTTTCGTGCTACATGTTACAAATTCTTTCGGATCTTTTCCGCATTGGTATCAAAATTCATCAGGTCTCCTTCCACTTTGTTGCTTGGGAAGACCCAGACGTGAGCGTGGTGAATCTCATCACCTACGATTCTGCTTAAAATAAAATCCGTGTCAAAAGCTTTCCTTTGAGCAAGAGCGATTTTTTTGACAACTTCAAAGTAGTCTCGTGTGTTCGGCACGTCCCAGACCCAGCGGTAATGTTTTTTTGGAATTACTTGCGCGTGACCGGGGGATTGTGGATGGATATCGAGGAATGCCAAAAAATCTTTGTCCTCGTAGACAATCGTTGCAGGTATTTCACGGCTCGCAATTTTGCAGAAGATGCACGTTTCCATGTTGAGATAATTATACCAGAAAAAAATTGGCCTCGGCAAAAGGTTGCCAAGGCTCTGATGTTCGTTTTCCGAGATGAAATTTCACGAGTGGGGCGTCGTGAGACAATCTCGGACGGGTCTCGGAAGCGCGCAACGATTTTGAAGTGCGACAGTCACGAGCGGATGGTCGGCGCCGATTGCTTTCAACACTTCGATGGTCGGCACTAGCCAGCGCGAATCATAGGCATTCCCGGAAGCGGTGCGATTCTCCGAGAAATGTCGGAAGCACTCTTCACAGTCTTCTCGCTTCATAAAAAGACCGATAGGAGGCGATGTGGTTTGAGATCCCCAATAGAGAGTTGGGACAGTTCCGAGCGCTGGAGGTTTTTTGTCTCGAATAGGAACTCCCTGATGAGGAAATAAACTGTATTTTGCGACACATTTCTTCGCAAATCCGAGGTATATTCCTTTTGGGAAAACCCTGCGAACACGGATTACCTTTGGCTCCCCATCAGGGCGCGTCTTTTCAAAAGCAAAACTTTGGGTTACACGCGGACTCGAAAACACATCCGTCACCAAGACCGAATACATTCCGAATCTTGTGTTGAAGAAAAATTCTCCGACAAAATATGCCATGGCCATGTGTCTTTCTTTGCTTCCTGCGAATCGGTCAGGTTGAGCGGGTTCGGTGATTTCTAAGCAATCAATGCTTATGAACAATTCGGGTTTCACTTTACGCTTCGGAACATGACCCGTCAAGGGGAATCTACAGAACAAACAAGGCAAATTGTTCCGCGTTTATTCAAATTGCTGTGATATACTTTTTTTTATGCACTATTCTATTCGAAGACCTTTGACTGTGGATGAACGCAACCGACTTCCTCACGTATCGGATTTGCTCGCACATCTTCTCTTTCACCGAGGCATTGTTGAGTCCGAAACGGCGAATACATTTTTACATCCCGACTACGAGGCACATACCCATGACCCATTCCTTTTGAAAGACGCGGAAAAAGTGGCGGATAGAATCATTAAGGCAATAAAAAATAGCGAAAAAACAGTCATCTACAGCGACTACGACACCGATGGCATTCCGGGAGCCGTGGCGCTTCATGATTTTTTTAAAAATGCGGGATTCACGAATTTTGAAAACTATATTCCTCATCGTCACGACGAAGGATTTGGTCTCAATCACGAGGCGGTTTCCAAATTTATCGCAGATGGTGTAAAACTTCTTGTAACGATTGACTGCGGGATTGCGGATGTCGGACATGTGGAGCTCGCTCAAAAAAATGGAATAGATGTCATCATCACCGACCACCATTTGCCCCTCAACTCGCAAGGCGAGTCGGGTAAACAGGTCCAAATTTTACCGAAAGCATTTGCAATCGTGAATCCGAAGCAAGCAGACTGCAGGTATCCGGAAAAAATGCTCTGCGGGTCGGGAGTAGTCTACAAACTTATTCAAGCCATACTTTCCAAAGAGCGTTTTGGAATGAAGGAAGGTTACGAGAAGTGGCTTCTCGATATGGTGGGTATCGCAACCCTTTCCGACATGGTTCCGCTTATGGGTGAGAATAGAGTTTTTGCTCATTTCGGTCTCGCGGTGCTTCGAAAATCTCCCCGGGTCGGTTTGACGAGACTTTTGAGCAAGTTAAAAGTGGAACAGAGGCATCTTACGGAAGACGATATCGGATTTACCATTGGTCCTCGGATAAATGCCGCGTCGAGGATGGGTGTTCCCATGGACGCCTTCAGATTGCTCGCGACCCGCGACCTCGCGGAAGCAGAACTTTTAGTGGCACACCTTGACCAAATTAACAACGAACGAAAGGGAACCGTGGCCGCGCTCGTGAAAGAAGCGAAGCATCACATTCTGGAGCGATACGGAGAAAAGCCTGACGGGGTGATTGTGGTCGGAAATCCTCTTTGGAAGCCCGCTTTGGTTGGACTTGCGGCAAACACCTGCGCGGAGGAATATAGCACTCCTGTTTTTCTTTGGGGTAGGGACGGCGAGGGTGTCTTGAAGGGCTCGTGCAGGTCTGCGGGCACAGTTCATTTGCTGAATCTCATGCAGGCGACTCCGGAAGGAACATTCATGCAGTTTGGCGGACACGAAGGGTCGGGAGGATTTTCAGTGGCATTGTCGGCGATTCACACCCTTGAAGAAAAACTCAATGTTGCCTATCGGAGCATGAAGAGCGAAAAAAAAGAGGAAATTGGATACGCGGACTATGAACTTTCGAGTGACTCGGTCAACTGGGAAACCTATCGGGAGGTGGAAAAAATAGCTCCCTTTGGCACGGGGAATCCGAAGCCCGTTTTCATATTCAAAAAAATTCTGCTTGCTGATGTGCGGCAATTCGGAAAAGAAAAAAATCATCTCGAGATTATTTTTACAAATTCTCTTGGCAAAAACATTTCTGCTATCGGTTTTTTCATGTCCCCGGAAGCATTTCCCGTAAAACCTGAAAAAGGCTCGACTATCTCTCTCCTCGCCACAATGGAAAAATCAGTGTTCCGCGGTTTTCCCGAACTTCGCTTGAGGATTGTTGATGTTGTTTAGGCACACAACTATTGCGAATTATTTTTTTCATGAGAGGCGAAGACATACGTTAGCAGGGGGCATTTTTCTGGTTGATTAAATTTGTTGGAAAAAAGCCCGACATGTGGTCGAGCTCGGTTAGTGCAGGAGTGTCCTTTTAGGCGGTTACCTTTCTGCGGCCCTTTGCGTAGCCGTAAAACCACATCGTGAGGACTACACGGCAAAGATCTGCGGGTTTCAGATCTTTAGAGATTGTCGGATTTCTTTCCTCCAGCCGTCCGATGATCTCCTTCACGTGTCGCAAGCGCGGTTTCGGAAGAACTGTTTCGATTTTTTGAGTCATGATTGTTTCTCTCGAGTTGATTATTTCTTACCCATATTTCCCACTGAAATATATGATTTTTTGTGTATAATGTAAAGAACCCTGCGCCAAGAGTGCAGGGGCATGAAGCGGGGCTCTCGGCGCAGATCAAGGTGTCCTTTGCTGGAGAAGAGCAAGCTTCGCTCGTGCAAATAAACATGTGGCAAGTCCGCGCCGCGGCGAAGACCGCGGAGCGTTCTGTCCGCTACCAGTAAGCTATGGAATCAAGACAAATTACCATTTTCACCGACGGGTCTTCTCGCGGAAATCCCGGGCCGGGAGGGTGGGGCGTCCTGATAGGTGTAAGGTGTAAGGTGTTAGGTGTTAGCGAAGAAGAGGGGAAAGTCATCGAGTTGGGGGGCAGAGAGGATCACACAACAAACAACCGCATGGAGCTCATGGCTGCTATCCAAGCTCTTTCTCATCTTAAAACCTTACACCTTTCACCTTACACCTTACACCTCTCCCTCTACACCGACTCCCGCTACATCATAAACGGCATAACCAAATGGGTTTTCGGCTGGAGAATGAACGGATGGAAGACGAAAGAAAAAAAAGATGTTTTGAATCGAGATTTGTGGGCGCAATTGGCGGATTTGACCGAAGGCGCGAACATTGAATGGAAGTATGTTGGCGGGCACGTGGGGGTTGCGGGAAATGAGAGGACGGATGAAATTGCAACGTTATTTGCGGATGGAGAAAAAGTTAATCTTTTTTCTGGACCGATGGAAAAATATCCTTTAAAAAATGTCCTGGATATTTCAGGCGATGAGTCGAAAAGCAAAAGTGCAGGTGAGGCAAAAAATCGATCCAAAAAACCAGCATACTCATACGTGAGTATGATTGACAGAAAGATTGAAAAACATCAAACGTGGAAAGATTGCGAGGCGAGGGTCAAGGGCGTGAGTGGCGCGAAATATAAAAAAAGTTTGAGCTTGGACGATGAGAAAAGAATTATGGAAGAATGGCAGAATATGTAACATATAGCATATAACATGTAACACAAAACAAATGCGAAAGAATTTATTTTCTCATGTTACAAGTTACATGTTACAAGCTACATTATTTTAATGCAAAATGAGCATTTTTATAGCGTTATTTTTGGGTTTGCTCTCGGAATATTTTTCCATTCATTTTTAGATTTCGGTTTGCATTTCTCGGCGCTCATTATTTTTTTAGCGACAGCATCTTTTTTAGTCACAAAATTTTTATCACAGAAAAGTAGTGATAATCGGAGAAGATACATTTTCCTTTTTATCCTGACGTTGTTTTCGTTTGGTTTCGGCTCTCTGCGCTATGATGTCGCGAACATTTTTCATAATCCCGATTCACTTTCTTCCTATGCCAATGACAAAGTCGTAATTCAAGGAGTTGTAAGAGACGAGCCGGACATCGGCGAAAACAATCAAAAGTTAACGGTCAAGGCGGATTCAATACTAAAAGCCGGTGCGACCGAGGCTGCAATATCGGAAAAAATTTTGGTCTCTACCGATTTATATCCGGAGTTCTCCTATGGCGACAGAATACGTGCGGAGGGGAAAATCGAAAAAGCGAAAAACTTCGTGGTGGAGGGAGAGAAGCCTTTTGATTATACAAGTTACCTCGCAAAGGATAATATTTTTTACACCGTTTCGTTCGCGAAAGTGACCCTCGTTGGAAAGGGAGAGGGCAATTTTGTAAAAGCCAAGTTGTTCGCTCTTAAGAACGCTCTTTTCCAAAATCTTAGGCGCGCTCTTCCCGAGCCTCATGCGTCGCTTGCAGGGGGACTCATATTGGGCGGGAAAAATGCAATCGGCAAAGATCTGGAAAAAGATTTTCGCACCGCAGGAATCATCCATATTATTGTTCTTTCTGGATATAACATTATGATTGTTTCGCAGTATGTGATGAAGATTTTTTCGTTTCTTCCCCGAGCGGGGAATCTCGGGGTGGGAGCTGTTTCTGTGATTCTTTTTGCCATTATGACAGGAGGGTCGACGACGGTTGTTCGCGCCTCTGTAATGGCCCTCATTGCACTTTTGGGCAAATTTACCGGAAGGACGAATGCGGTCAATCGTGCGCTTTTTCTTGCGGGATTTCTCATGCTCCTGCACAACCCGAAAATACTGGTCTTTGATTTTTCATTTCAGTTAAGTTTTCTGGCAACGCTCGGTCTCATTCATTTCTCGCCAATCGTTGAGAGAAAAATAATGTTTGTCACAAAAAAATTCAATATCCGCGAGTATGTAGTGGCCACAATCGCCACCCAGATTATTGTGATGCCCCTTATTCTTTACAGAATGGGAGAAATATCAATCGTCTCACTTCCGGTAAACATTCTAGTCCTCTTTCTCATTCCTTGGACTATGGCTATGAGTTTTATAACAAGCATTCTTGCATTTTTCGGCTCTTTCGTCGCTCTGCCTGCGGCGGGAATCACCTATTTTCTCATAGGGTATGAACTCAAAGTTGTAGAACTGTTTTCAAAGCTCCCATTCGCTTCGCTCAAGCTCTCGTTTTTCCCCCTATGGCTCATGGCGGTTATCTATGTGAGCTATATCTTTGCATATTTGAAAATCAATAAAAAAACTGTGGCGAAAGATGCCATTACTTTGACGAGTTCTCCAGGTTCTTCTCTATCTCCGACCAATTAAGGTTTGCAAAATAATCCTCTTATACCTCGAAAGCTCGGTATCTAGCGGTGATTTTATTTGTTTGCGCGTAAATAGTTGTCCTCAACACTTTCCCAATTAAGGTTTGCAAAATAATCCTCTTATACCTCGAAAGCTCGGTATCTAGCG
>JBDTMN010000009.1 GCA_039934295.1 Candidatus Taylorbacteria bacterium
AACCGTTATCAACTAACGAGAGGCGGAGAGTGCAAAGATGGGTGGCCTTATACATTCAATTGCATATTTTTTCGAGAGTGGTATTATTTTAGTCATGTCATTTATGTTCACAAAGAAGGTCTGCATTACACTCGTCGAGAATGACGCGCGTATTGGGAGTCCATCTTTGTAACTAAATCTCCTTGAGTTTCAAAGACGGGCTCCCAACGGAGTCCGTCTCGTTTGCTTTTCCCTAATACGGAGACGAAGAAAATGAGAGTAGTTCTTCACTCATAACAACGTATGCATTTTATGAATACCAGTAACGACCCCACAGAAATACCACCTGGTTGGGAAAGTGGCCTTCCTTTCCCGAATCCTTACACGGAACAAGATGCCACGGCATCCACCGAACCGCTATCACCCGAGTTGGAAGCAGAGAGACTCTTACATCTCACGCCCCAACTCGACTAGCTGCACACCGTTAGCCAAGGCTAACGGTTTTTTCTTTTTAATTTTGCCGCTTGGCCCTTTCTTCTATAGAAAGCGCGAGGTCCACATTGTCATTTTTGGAAACTACGTTGTTTTTCCTTTGCTTGCACACTACGCACTCATGCACAAGGACAAACGCCCCACCTTTCTTCACAGTGATTCCCACTGGCTTCATTAGCCCCTTACAGGAAGACATCCTGTCCCCCGGAAACACATCCACGTGTTTCCCCCACAAGCATTTCGGGCAATGGTTGGTATAGCCATCCCCTATCACTTTCTCCCCACAGTTTTCGCAGACAAAATCCTCCTTCCTTTTTGTAAATCTTTTTTGCATGCAATAGATTTTTAAACCGTGGAACGACTTTAACAAAGGTTGTAACAAAGGTTCAACCTTTGTCAATTAGGGGTGAACCCTACCTTATTGGATTGTAATTGTTTCTACATTTTTCCTTAAAAACCCTTCGTTTACTAGAGCCTCAAGATTTTTTTCTATCATTCTCACATCGAACGGTAATTCATTAAGTTCATTTAGCGTTGTTTTTCTCTTGTCGGCAACAAATTTGAGGATTCCACCACGGACTTCCCTGTTTGAACCTTTAAACTTCGACTGAATTGCGTAATGCGCGCTCATGCGGTTTGGATTGGGCACTTCAGTTTTTAACATTGCTCCATAATCCATAAGAGCGTAATACCATTCTCGGAAATTTTTCGCCGGCAATGTTTTCTCCACCAAAAACAAAATGTCTTCGTCACGAATTTTCTTTTTATCCTTGAAAAAGTGATGAATAAAAACACGTCGGATATTTGTCTCAATAAAAACAGTAGGGTGATTCCACGCAAATGCCATAATCGAAGACGCGGTTGCCTCCCCTATCCCCGGCAATTCGTCAAGTTCTTCCACGCTCTCTGGCAATGCACCTTTGTATTTTTCCTCCACAATTTCTGCAATTTTCTTAAGCGCAATGGCTCGCCGATTGTAGCCTAACCCCTGCCACAGTACAAGCACATCACGAAGAGATGCTCGAGCGAGCGTCCGAAAATTAGGAAAAATTCTCACAAACGCTTCATACTTCGCCACTACCCTCCCCACTTGGGTCTGCTGAAGCATGATTTCCGACACCAAAATTCTGTACGGATCGAGTTCTCCCTTGGCACGCCGTAGCGAAAGCGTAGGCGGCCTCCACGGGAATTGACGTTTGTTCTTAGCATAAAAATCCCATATAGTTTTCTGGAATTTATTTTTTATTAATGCCCTCATGCTAAATCGAAAAAGATAAGTTGTCGGGGCGCCGAGATTTTCTCCTTACAGGAGCAGTGCCCCTTTCCCATTTTCTCACTTTAAGAAAAGTTCGAAAATATGGGAGAAGGGCTTCAAATCTCGGACGTGAGGCAAGTAGTTGCCTCACTCGCCCCGACAATCATCACTTCGTTCTTCTTGTCGGGGCGCCGAGAACCTCACGTCGTCGAAGACTCCTCCTTAGAAACCCACGGTTTCTAATTCCTCGCAGACTCGGTTTTCCTCCACGGGAAACTCCCGTTTCCCGACCCCTTCCCGAGTTCAAATCTCGGCGCAAAATTTATTTTATAAATTTTTCTTATCGGGGCGCCGAGATTTGAACTCGGACTACATGATCCCAAATCATGGATGCTACCGTTACACCACGCCCCGTTGTTTTTACAACTTTTCAATCTTAGCACAGAAAATGAAAAATGCTATTTTTCTATTTCCTGAATCCTGAATCTTGCCTAAAGCCTGTCGGCTCGGCCGAATAAGGAATCCAAATTCTGATGTCCTTTATAAATGTCCTTTAGATTTTTTGTTACAAAATAATGTCCTTTATAATTTTTACGCCAGCTTTCTGGTCAGTGTCCGATAGATAAACGCAGACAAGATCAAATGTCCACTCCTCATTCTCCCGATGTTTATCAATCAAATACGTCTGAAACACCCTAGAGAGACGCTTTTGCTTCTGATAATGCACGTTATCCTCTGGACGATAGCTAGATGTTACATGTGTAACATCGTCCAAGCTTTCACGTGAAACTGCCTTTACCTCAATGAAATGAAGCTCGTTATCGAATTCAGTGACAATATCAATTTCTCCCCATTTTCTCCAGTAGTTCCTCTCAATTATCTTATAGCCATGTTTCATGAGAAACACACATGCAATATCCTCGCCCTGTGTCCCAACTTTCTTGTTATGACCATCGTGAAGTTTCATGTGAAAGCTTTTTCCTCAATCAGTTTTCTCACATAAGAATCGAGGTCATCCAGTTTCTTCATTTCATCAAGCGTAGCCCATTTATACTCAACGTGCTCCTTGCTTAAAACTGGATCGCCGGAAGCTCTTCCTATATATGTTACACGTGTAACATGCATATCCTTCTTAAGGATATCCTGAACTGAAACAAGCTTCGGGGCCCCTATAATTTGCATCTTCGTTTCTTCTTCTACCTCTCTTTTCAAATTCTCCATGAGAGTGGACCCCGGATTAATTCTCCCTCCGGGTATATCCCACTTGTTTGAGTCGTATATTTCAGGAGAACGTCTCAAAAGGAGGAATTTATTCTCCTTATTTTTCAACAATATTTTCACTCCAACTTGTAGATTTGTGCCCATAACTATTGTTACACATGAAACGGTGTCAAGAGATGACTTAAATTGACCTAAAAGACTCGGCAAATTTGTGTCCTTTTCTAAATTATCCTTATTTTAAGCCGTATTGTGCAATTTAAGGCTTGAAGTTCGCATTTTTCAAGGACTGTCCTTTATCCACATATCCACCGAGTTATCCACAGTTTTGATATTTTCAAAGGCTATTTTCAGACCGAAAAAGACAGGGTGGCTTTCTAATTTTTAATGTCTTTTATATCTGTGCGGGTAGGGGTAATCGAAACCCCGCCTCGTCCTTGGCAAGGACGTGTTCTACCACTAAACCATGCCCGCAATATCAAATAAAATTTTACCACACTCCTCTTTCCTATAAAATTCCGTGTGCACCCGGCAGAATTCGAACATTACATGTTCAGTACCCCGATTGGTTTTTCTGTTCGTGTAGACACTCCGGAAAAAACACAATCGGGCTTCGACTCCTGCACGGAGGCGTCCCACGCTTCCTCTGGTACACAAAAATGCTTCGCATTTTGTGCACCCGGCAGGATTCGAACCTGCAACAACGGTTCCGAAGACCGGTATGATATCCATTTCACTACGGGTGCATATACACACTCAATACGAACTATAATACTTTATTAATAATTTTTGCCAAGCGATTAATTTTCGGAGAACATCGACTCCACCTGTCTTGATCATTAAACTGCCGTTGTAAATCGGGTTTTTTCTTGTTTCCTTTTTACCTGAACCATAAATCGTTTTTAAAAAAACATGAGCCGGCACCTGAATTATTTGCGACCAAAGTTTATCAACCTTGTCATGTTCATACGGTTTATGGATAAATAGTTTATATTTTAAGCCGTTTTTTGGAATCCTTAGATATCTCTCAACCCACTTTATCATAAGTAGCGCCATATCGGGATCCGAGTTTACAAACTGAAAGCAACCACTTCTCTTTCCCCCTTCTGCCCAGTAGAGCGCAATGCCGACAAAGAAAAATTTGTCTCGAATGTTTTCTTTAAATTCTTGGCGGGCAATCTCGTGGACTTTTTTTTCGCGCACGGATTTGCGCATTCTATTTGCGCGACTGGCACTTACTATCCCACTACCCTTCTGCTCAATGACTCTTTTTTTCAGCAACGCACGTTCCATGTCCGTCAGATGAAGACCGGAGAGCCATAGCGATAGCGTGCTCTTCCCGACCGGAACTTTTGCTTGGATATCCCGATAGCTATGCCCCAATTTTCTGAGACGAATAGCGTCACTCCTCTCTTGAACTAACTTCTTCATATTATATAACTATACTATACTGGTTCAAATGGAACAAATTGATTGGGAATTATTTAAAAGAGTGGTAGAATTTAGGTTAATGAAAAAACATTCTGAAAATAGTCAAAAATTTGTGATTCCACCCGAGGTTTCATGTGTAACAAAAACGCTGGAAAAGGCGGGTTTTAAGGCGTATTTAGTAGGGGGGTGTGTCAGAGACCTATTACTTGCTAGGAGACCCAAAGACTGGGACGTTACAACCAACGCCAAGCCCGAAGAGATTATCGCCCTCTTCTCTAATACGTTCTATGAAAACAATTTTGGAACAGTCGGAGTTGTAAACGAGGAAACAAAGGATGAAACACTCAAGGTTGTCGAAGTTACTCCTTTCAGACTCGAGACAACATATTCTGACAACCGTCGGCCGGACGCAGTGAGCTGGAGCGACAACGTGAATGACGACTTAAAGAGGAGAGATTTCACGATAAACGCCATCGCTTTGGAGATAACCGAGGGAGAAGGGGAAAGTTTCATGGGAAACATTATTGACCCATTTGACGGAAGGAGCGACCTCAAACGGAAGATTGTGAAGATAGCGGGCGATGCACACGAAAGGTTGGAGGAGGACGCACTCCGCCTTCTTCGGGGAGTACGAATTGCAACCGAGCTTGATTTTACGATTGATAGTGCCGCGGAAAAAGCAATCATTGCGAATGCAGAACTCTTAAAAAACATCTCACCCGAGAGAATTCGAGATGAGTTTGTAAGGATTATCATGTCGGACAACCCATCAAAAGGTATTCAAATGGCTCAAAATATGGGCATTTTGAAGTTTGTTGTTCCGGAGTTGCTAGAAGGAATTGGCGTCGAGCAGAACAAAGCTCATGCTTTCGACGTGTGGACGCATCTTTTGGAAACCCTGAAACACGCAAAAAAGAAAGAATGGCCACTCGAGATCAGATTGGCAGCTCTTTTTCACGATATTTCAAAACCTGAAACACGCAGGAGAAATCCCAAAACGGGTGAGTGGAGCTTCTATGGTCATGAAGTTGTGGGAGCAAGAGTGACGAAAAACATCCTGACCCGGCTCAAATTTTCAAGAGAAATCATCGCTAAAGTCACAAAGTTGGTGCGTTGGCACATGTTTTTTTCCGACACGGAGCAAATTACTCTCTCCGCAGTAAGGAGAATGATTAATAATGTCGGAAGAGAAAATATTTGGGACCTCATGAATGTGAGAATCTGCGACAGAATAGGCACTGGAAGGCCCAAAGAGGACCCGTATCGCTTGAGAAAATACAAATCAATGATTGAGGAGGCCCTGAAGGATCCTATATCGGTAGGAATGCTTAAAATCAATGGCGCAAGAGTGATGGAAGTCACAAAAATGCCACCAGGACCCAAAATAGGGTATATTTTGCATGCTCTTTTGGAAGAAGTGCTTGAAGACCCAAAGCAGAACACAGCTCAATACCTAGAGGAGAGGGCTCAAAAACTGGCTCTTTTGGATGAAAAAACATTGAAAAATATGGGCGAGAAGGGGAAAGAGAAGAAGGAGGAGATGCAGGAAGAGGATGTAAAGGAGATTAGGAAGAAGTATTGGGTACAGTAGGGGTGTAACGCAAAACGTGTAACGTGTAACGTCTGAAGGGAGAATTTTTTCTTACGTTTTGCGTTACACGCTACACGTTACATGGATAAGAAAACTGCCCGCGAGGGGCATTCTTCGGAGAGTGTCCTTTGGCGAGCAGTAATGGCCCGGCGTTCGAAAGAGTTCGAACTAGATACAGTGGGCAAAATAGGCGCTGTTGAAATGAAACTACTTAATAAACTTAAAAACTTGACTCTAAAAAATCTGCTTCAGCGAAACTATTTTGATGACTGGTACTAAATACCGGGAAATATTCTACTGGTCAAAGAACTTGTTTTTGATGTCCTTTAGAAAGCCTTGGAATTCCTACATGACACCTGACTAATGTCCATTATAAAACTCTAAAGGACATTGTAAAGGACATACCTGTGGATAACTGCCGATAATCAACGAGCGAAGCGACTATGATTATCGAGCATCCTCGCGAAGGCGGGGATCCAAAACGATTTATTAAGGCTGGCTTCCCGTTTCCACGGGAATGACAGGATTAATTCTAAATTCCTATATCTACCATCACCGGACAGTGGTCCGACCCAAAAACTTCGGGAAGAATTTCAGCTTTCTTAATTTTACTTTTGAAATTTTCTGAAACCAAAATGTAGTCAATTCTCCAGCCGACGTTTCGAGCGCGGGCATTTGCAAAATGACTCCACCACGTGTAGAAACCGTTTCCTTTGTGTGAAATCCGAAAGGTGTCAACGAAACCAGCGTCAAGAAAAGCTTGGAAGCCTTCGCGCTCTTCTTTGGTAAATCCCTTTAACCCCTCGTTTTCTTTCGGCCGAGCAAGATCGTCCGAGGTGTGCGCAACATTTAAGTCTCCACAAAAAATGACGGGCTTCTTTTTTTCCAGTGCTTTGCAGTAAGCAAGAAATGCTGGGTCCCAGTGTTTTTCCCGAAGGGGAATCCGACTTAAGTCATCTTTGGCGTTCGGGGTATAAACGGTAACAACATAAAACTTTTCAAACTCCACGGCAATAACGCGCCCCTCGGCAGTGGGGTCGCCGTACTTGTCGGCAACCAAGCCAAATTTGTCCGAAATTTTTGCAGGCAATCCGTTTGCAATCGAAAGTGGTTTGACCTTGGTGAAAATTGCCGTCCCGGAGTAACCTTTTTTTACCGCAGAATTCCAATACTCTTCATATTCCGGCAAGTCAATCACTGCTTGGCCTTTCTCGGCTTTGGTTTCCTGCAGGCATAAAACATCCGGCTTGTATTTTTGCACAAACGGCAGAAAATTACCCTTTTTCACAACCGCCCGTATTCCATTTACATTCCAGGAAATTATTTTCATAGCTCAAATAGTTTCTTTAATTTTTTGTCTATTTCTTTATAAAGTGAAGTTTCAACATAACCAAGTTCTCCCAGAATGATTTTCCTTTGAAGAGTGGCGATTTTATTCATTTTTATCACTGAATTAACTTTTAGACCGTTGGTTTGCGATGCTACAATAGAAATATCAAAATCTCCGGACTTCTTTTCTTTTTTTGAAGATATGAACGCAACAACGCAATCTTCTCCCTTTCGAGACACATGAAGAATGAGTGCCGGGCGAACTTTCTGTCCGGAAAGATCCGTAAAAGGAAAGGGTACAAGTACTATCGCGCCTTTAAACATATTTCTTTTTTAGATCAGATATAGAATAAATATCTGGCTCATTTTTAAGAAAATCGAAGCTCGCAGAATATGCATTGATATTAGTGATTTCATTCATTCCGCTGTTGTATGTGTCGGGAAAGGGTATGAGGAGCGCGTCTATGGAATCACGTCTGCCGATTGCGACAACTTCCCCTAAGTATTTAACCCTGTTCACGATATCCCCGATATTTTTTCTAGCATTTGTTGTAGTAACTATTTTCATATGTACATATTGTACACAAAGTAGGGAATGAGTCAAATGGATAGTCATCATATTCTAAAATCTATCATCAATAATCCATATTCTACCCTTTACTGTTGTGAAACTTCTTATGAATTTCTTTCAAATGTATGTCGGTAACGTGAGTATAAATCTGGGTGGTGCCAATATGAGCATGACCCAAAAGCATTTGAACGGAACGCAGGTCCGCGCCGTTTGAAAGCAGGTCCGTTGCAAAGCAATGGCGAATCACGTGCGGTGTAACCCTTTTGGAAATTCCTGCTTTGATGGCACAGTATTTCACGATACGCTCCACCGAGCGTTTGTCGAGCGCCATATCGCCTTTGGGAGTTTTCTCGATGTTTAATCTTACAAAAAGAGCGTCGTCAACATCCGCGCGCTTATCAAGATATTTCTTGATGGCTGATTTCGCCTCGGGTGAAAGAAAAACGACCCTGACCTTCTCGCCCTTGCCCCGAATAGAAAACTCATCAATCGAAAGGTCAAGGTCGCGCGATAGGGAACAGAGTTCGGAAACACGCAAACCCGTGGAAAAAAGCAACTCCAAAATCGCCCGATCCCGCAATGATTTCAAATCAGACCCGTCGGGGGCATTCAAAAGACGACTGAGTTCCTCTTTGGTAATGAGGTCAAGCTGACGTTCTCCGACCTTGGCGAGCTCGATGGTTTCAGGCGACAGTGACTCCACCCCGCGTTTTGCCAGAAATTTGAGAAAGGAGCGGAGAGCAATGAGATAATAGTTTTGCGTTTTCTTTTTAAGCGTGTCGCCTTGATTCGAGTTTTTCCAGCCCGGCTGGCGATTGAGCCAGAGGCGAAATTCGCGGATTACGTCAATCGTAATCTCCTCGGGATTTTTTAACTTTCCATATTCAAAAAAACGCGATAGATAGTGGTCATAATTTTCCACCGTTTTGAGCGACCTGCCTTTTTCGATTTCAATATACTCCAAAAATTGCAGTTTTAGTTCATGAAGCTCCATCCCGTAGTAGAAAATGACATCGCTCTTTTGGAGCTTCTGTCATCGTCTCACAATTATTTAGTAACGTAACTCCATTCAGCACGCCGTTTCCAAAGTAATACTGTACTTCAATGTCATTTTTCACTACGGGATCCATAAAGTGCAGTATACCATGTCGCACAATATTGAGTGCAGTGATATTGAATCAAGGTCCCTCTAACGAAAAGATGCGGAAAAAAGGTTGCAAAAAATAGAGTTTTGTGATACTATGTATGCCACTATGTTAACCAGAACAAAAAAGCAAAAAACAATCAAGGAAGCGAGAGTTCATGACAAAGACACCGGTTCGCCCGAAGTGCAGATAAGCATTTTGACGAAACGGATAGATGAGCTTGCAAAACATCTGAAAAAAAACAGCAAGGACAAGCACTCACGAAGAGGGCTCTTACAGATGGTTGCCGACAGGCAGACTCATATGAAGTATCTCGCAAAAAAAAGCACACGAAGATACAACTCAATGATCGCGAAACTCGATTTGAAGAAGAAGTAATTAAATGTCTCGAGAGTTATCTCGAGACATTTAATAAATCCGCAGAATTCCCCACAGCTCTGCTGTGGGGATGAATGCGGAGTTTGGGGAAGGGGGTCGGGGAAACGGGAGTTTCCCCGTGGCGGAAAGTAGCGAGTCTGCGAGCGTTGAGAACCGAGGGGTTCTCAAAATAAAATGCGCTCGCCGAATACCCGCTAGCTCTGCTACGGGGATAGGACGAGCGCTATTTTATTTATGAGCTCTATTCTGTTATAGTTAGGGTAGTTTTTTTAAAAATCGGTTTTTAATTTAAAAGCTAAAAGCTAACACCTAATAGCTAGAAGCTTATTTTTATGACAGTAATCAAACATAAAGAACAAAAAGTCGGTATTTTTATTGATACGCAAAACCTTTACCATAGCGCGAAGAATCTCTATGGCGCGAAAGTGAACTTCGGCCAGATTGTAAAAGACGCGCTCGCGGGACGAATTCTTATTCGAGCCGTCGCCTATGTAATCACCACGGAGTCCGGAGAGGAAAGGGGATTTTTCGATGCGCTTGAGAAGGTGGGAATCGAGACAAAAACGAAAGACCTTCAGATTTTCTCGGGGGGAAGCAAAAAAGCGGACTGGGATGTGGGGCTCGCCGTAGACACGATTAAAATGGCGCCCAAACTTGATGCGGTAATCTTGGCTTCCGGCGATGGCGACTTCGTGCCTCTGGTTGAATATCTGAAAAACGAAGGATGCCAGGTGGAAGTGATCACTTTCGGACGCTCCACTTCGGCAAAACTCAAAGAAGTCGCGGACGACTTCATCGACCTCGACCAAAATCCGCGAAAATATCTCTTGGGCGGACCGTCCTATCGAAGAACTCCCCCTCAAAGACCAGAGACGCAGGAAAAAAAGTAGGGGAGAAAGAATATGGAAGAGGATAAGAGAAATTAAAAAAAGAGCCGAGAGGAAATCTCGGCTTTTATTGTTTCTCTCGGAGCGCTGACTGCCACCGACTGTTTTGAGCAATGTATCCTAGAACAGTAGGAGTAGTGAGAGGGACCCCGAAATGTCCTCCGCAATGTTTGCAACAGAGAACCGCAATTCCCACATATTTGCCAATTGGGGACGTCGTAAAACCGATTACGGCATCAAACCAAAGCATAGCGCCTCGTTGTGCACAGTCTATCATACAACCGTAGGAGAACTGCAAACAGAGAGGGCATGTGTAACTGGAATCTGTAAGAGGCAGAGTCCTCTCCGCTTGAACGCCCCAGTCGAAAGAAGGCTCGTCTCTTGAATCGGTGTTCATAGTTTTTTTATTTTTGCTGTTCCACGATTAGTATAACAGAGCGTCCCACCGAAACAATATTGAAGCTGGCAAAAAAAAAGTTTTCTGATAAACTGAATTCATTATTCATTATGAGGTCTTCAAATAGATAGATTTCTCTCGAAATCTAGAATTTGGAGATCTCTATTTTAAGCAATTTCTAATTCCTAATTAATGACAAAATCTGATTTTGTCATCCCCGCAAAAGCGGGAATCTAGGTTAATCTGGTCCCCGCATCAGCGGGGATGACAGAGGGAGGAAGAATTGCTCGCATAATTGTATGGAGAAAAAGCATTATTCTATTCAAGTCGGAGGAAAAACATTGACCGCAGAGTTTACTGACCTCGCGGAGCAGGCGCACGGCTCGGTTTTGTTAAAATACGGTAATACCGTTGTGTTGGCGACAGCCGTAATGGCAAAGCACGCCAAAGAAGGTGGCGACTACTTTCCGCTCACTGTCGAATATGAGGAGAAGTTTTACGCCACGGGAAAAATTTTAGGCTCCCGATTTGTAAGAAGAGAAGGAAGACCCTCGGATGAAGCGGTTCTCTCGGGAAGAATTGTGGACAGAACCATCCGGCCATTGTTCCCACAATACATGCGGAATGACGTGCAGGTCATCATCACTATCCTCTCCATTGAAGAGGACGACCCGGATGTAATCGGAGTGCTCGCGGCATCGCTTGCCTTGGGTACTTCTCACATTCCATGGAACGGCCCCGTTTCGGCGATCCGAATCGGCAAAATTAAAGACAATGACAATTGGATTATCAACCCGACCTATGTTTTAAGGGAAAATCCGGAGGCGGAATTCGAACTCGTTGCATGCGGGAAAGACGGGAACATAAACATGATCGAGCTTTCGGGAGATGAAGCTCTTGAAAGCACTATCGTCCTCGCTCTCAAGGAAGCTTCTAAGGAAATAGAACTTCTGCAGGAGTTTCAGAATAAAATAATAAAGGAAATCGGAAAGAAAAAAAGAGTTATCCTGAAACCTGAAACTTCAGAAAACATCATCTCGCTTTTCAAAGAAAAAATAAAGCCGGAGCTCTCCAAGATTGTCATGAGCGGACCGGGGTCAGGGAGGATTGGCGATTTAAAGGACGAATGGGTGGCTCTTTTGGAAAAAACATATCCGGAAGAAAGCGCGTCAATGGCAGAACAATACTTTGAGGAAGAAGTGAATAATTTTATTCATACGGAAGCGATTGAAAACGGCAAGAGACCGGACGGCCGTGGATTCGACGAAATCCGTCCGCTCTTCGCTCAAGCCGGCGGAATTTCTCCCATTCTCCACGGGTCGGGCATTTTTTACCGAGGAGGAACCCATATTCTTTCGGCGCTGACCTTAGGAGGCCCCGGGGATTCGCAAGTCATCGAGGGAATGGAAGTGGAAGCGAAGAAACGCTTTATGCATCACTACAATTTTCCGCCTTTCTCCGTTGGCGAGACGGGACGCGTAGGCGGAATGAACAGAAGAATGATCGGTCATGGCGCACTTGCGGAGAAAGCCCTACACCCCATGATTCCTTCTAAAGAAACGTTTCCTTACACTATTCGCATCGTATCCGAAGCCCTGGCCTCCAACGGTTCCACCTCGATGGGCTCCGTGTGCGCCTCGACGCTCGCGCTTATGGACGCGGGTGTGCCTCTGAAGCGCCCGGTTGCAGGAATTGCGTCTGGACTTATGCTCAAAGACACAGAAAATTACAAAATCCTCACCGATATACAGGGTCCGGAAGATCATCACGGCGATATGGACTTTAAAGTGGCGGGAACATCGGAAGGGGTGACCGCAATTCAAATGGACGTCAAAGTTGGCGGCATTCCCGTCACAATTTTGGAGAAAGCTTTCGAAAAGGCAAAAGTCGCCCGAATCTTCATCCTTTCAAAAATGAAAGAAGTGATCGCCGAACCAAGAAAAGACATCTCGCCCCGAGCGCCGAAAATCCTCATCCTGAAAGTAAAAATTGACCAGATCGGGCTTGTCATCGGGCCGGGAGGAAAGACGATAAACGGCATCAAGGACAAAACCGCCGTCGAAGAAATCACTATCGAAGAAGACGGCACTATTTTCATTACGGGCAAAAACGGGAGCGCGGAGAAGGCATTCCAAATCATTTCCGAGATGACCCGCGAATACAAGGCAGGGGAGCGTTTCGAAGGCGAAGTTGTTAAAATTCTCGACTTTGGAGCATTCGTGCGCATCGGCGCAAACGCGGAAGGTCTTGTGCATATTTCGGAAATCGCTCCGTTTCGGGTTGACCGAATCGAAAAATACTTGAAAGAGGGCCAGAAAGTCCCCGTGATTGTAAAGGAAATCGACGAAAAGAAAAGAATCAATCTTTCAATCAAAGCGGCAGACCCCAATTTCATTTTGGAGAAAAAATAAAATTGGGGTCTGCCCGCGTGTTACATATTGCAAAATTGCATAGTATAATAATGGAATAATCAATTACTCGTAACACACGATGGAAAACAAAGACCCTAACAATCAATATCTAAGCGAGGCTCAAAAAATAGCTTCCATTCGAACGCTCGAAAGCGATATTGCAAGAGCGAAAGAAGAAAAAGATGCCGGAGGTGAAATTACCGACTTGCAACCGAACACAGAAATCCCTGTCCCGCCTCCAACGCCTCTTCCTCAAATACCTCAAAAAAAAGAGCTCCCTCCGGAGCCCCCGCAAGATAATCCCTTTGTGCGTTCAGATCTTCTGCCTTTCAAAGACGGTGAGGCGCCGGAGAATCCAAAGAAACTGCAATTTGAAGTGAGTCCGCTTCGCACGTACACAAACGACGTGGCGCAGGCGGTTCAGTCGGGAAACACCTCGCTCATCCAGATTGCGGTAGCGGAACAAAAAGAAAAAGAGCAAGACCGAATAGTGGAAAAAGCCGGAAAAAGCCGTACCCACAAAAATGTTTTCTTGATAGTGGCAAGCTTAATAATGCTCTCCCTTGGAGCGGGCATTTTGTACTATGGAATCTTCTTAAAAAAACCGGACGAACCCATCGTCAGTCCCGTAAAAATTGAACTCATCAATTCCGAAAGTCAGAAAGAAATCACTTTCAACGGAGACCGTGAAAAGCTCCTTTTGGATCTTGAAAAGGAGATGAGCGCGGTGCTCGCCACCTCATCTGTCCGAATACTAAAAGTGATAGACTCGACAACGGCCAAAATGATTCCTGCCCCACAATTTCTGTCCCTCATCGCTCCAAACGTGCCGTCATACCTCGCCCGCTCCTTGAACCCGGAATTTGCCCTCGGCATTTACTTCAATCAGAAGTCGAGACCATTCCTTATATTCAAAATAGACTCCTACGAAAACACCTTTGGCGGGATGCTCAAATGGGAAGAAAATATTTCGGGTGATTTAGGAAGACTGTTTTTAACTCTGGACAATCAGAATCAATCTAATCTGGAAGTAGGTCTCGCGGGGAGCGTCTTCAAGGACAGCGTAATTAAAAATCAAGATATACGGTTCATGACGGGAAAAAACGGCGACGTCATTCTCCTCTATGCATTCATAAATAAAGATCTCTTAATCATCACTACGGATCCCACCGTATTGACTGAACTTACCGATAGAATACGGAGAGCGCAGATACTAAGATAATCATGTAACTTGTAACATGTAACATGTAAAGATCCAGAGAGGGTTTTCTTTTTGATTTGACTTATGTTATATGTTACATGCTACATGTTACATTTCTTATCCAGATGTTGCGTGCTTTGTTTCTTCTGCTACTATTACGTCATGAATAACGAACCATACAAAAAAAGCCTCGAAGATGAGTTAAAAAGAGTCGTGGCGGAACTAAAAACAGTTGGCAATGTTAATCCTAAAAATCCCAACGATTGGGAAGCGACTGTGCAGGGGAATATTGACCAAGCCGACGAAAGCGAAATTGCCGAAAAAATCGAGTCGTTCGATGAAAACCACATGATTGTCGAACAGCTGGAAATCCGATCGAACGAAATCAAGCGCGCTTTAGGCAGAATCCAAGATGGAAGTTATGGCAAATGCCTCGTTTGCGGAAAAATAATCGAAGAAAAAAGGCTTTTAGCGAACCCTGCCGCAGAGACCTGTGTTGAGCACATGCAAAGATAGCTTTTAGGTGCCAGCTATTAGCTACTAGCTTTAAATGAAAGAAACCTAACGTCTGAAAGATCACAGCTAAAACCTAAACTATGTCATTCGCTAAAGTCTACAGCGCCCAGACGAGCCTCCTCAAGCCCTACACAGTCGACATCGAAGTGGACCTCTCAAACGGGCTCCATGCGTTCTCCGTCGTAGGACTCGGCGACAAAGCTGTCGACGAATCAAAGGACAGAATCTCCGCGGCCATAAAAAATTCCGGGTTCGGTTTCAAATCTCCGAAAAATAAAAATCAAAAAGTGGTGGTATCTCTGGCTCCGGCGGACATAAAAAAAGAGGGGCCGATTTTCGATCTCGCCATCGCTCTTGCCTATCTTCTCGCTTCAGAGGAAATCGAATTCGACCCGAAAAAAAAGCTGTTCTTGGGAGAACTTTCTCTCGACGGAGAAGTGAGAAAAATAAACGGCGTACTGCCCCTCGTTGACTACGCGAAAAAAAGAGGATTTGAAGAAGTATACCTTCCGGCCCAAAATGCGAAAGAGGGGGCGCTTATTGAAGGCATCTCGATTTTCGCGGTAAACACGCTCAAAGATGCGATAAACCATCTACATCATGGAGAGACAATCGGCAAAGAGGAGAATGAGAAGCCTCACTCAAAAATCGAACTCTCTCCGCAGGAAAAAACAGAAGTTGAGTACAAAGATGAAGAATTTTCTGTTGATTTTGCCGACATCAAAGGTCAGGAAGGTGCGAAAAGGGGACTTGAAATCGCCGCCGCAGGCGGACACAACCTCGCAATGTTCGGCCCCGCCGGAACGGGAAAAACCATGCTCGCAAAAGCCTTTGCCCACGTCCTTCCTCCGCTTACTTTCCCCGAAATTTTGGAAACGACAGGAATCCACTCGGTGGCGGGATCTTTGAAAGACACCCTCGTCACTCATCCGCCTTTCCGCTCACCGCATCATACCTCTTCCTACGTCTCATTGGTCGGAGGCGGAACATACCCGAAGCCCGGCGAAATAACCCTGGCGCATCGAGGAGTGCTTTTCCTTGATGAGTTTCCCGAGTTCGAGAGGAGAGTAATTGATTCTCTTCGGCAACCGCTCGAAGAGCGAGTGGTGTCAATTTCCCGAGCTAAGGGCTCAACGCTATTTCCGGCAAATTTTATTCTGATTGCCGCCATGAATCCCTGCCCGTGCGGGAACTACGGCATTCAGGGAAAACAGTGCATCTGCAGTCCCATCCATATTGAAAGGTACAAAAGAAAAGTATCCGGACCGATCGTGGACAGAATCGACCTATGGATCGAGGTCTCAAAAGTCGAGCACGAAAAACTTTCGAAAAAAAGCGCGACAGGAGTGACAACAAAAGAGCTTCGCGAAAAAATAGTGAAAGCCAGAAAAATTCAAGCGAAACGGTTTAAGGGGAACAAAAGAGACATCAAGACTAACAGTGAAATGGGCGTGAAAGACTTAGAAAAATATGTTGCGCTCTCCGAGCCCGTCATAGATATCTTGAATCAGTCGGCTCGGACCCTCGACCTCTCCGCCCGCTCGTACCACCGGCTTATTAAACTATCCCGAACCATCGCCGACCTCGAGAATTCGGAGGAGATTGCTCCGGAACATCTCTACGAAGCTCTGCAATACCGACCGAAAAGAATCGCTTCGTAATACCCAACAAAAAAACGCCTTTCGGCGTTTTTTTGTTGGGTATTATCTAGACTCACCAGCGCACGTTTTAAAAATGTAGGCTGATGAATCCAGAATCCTCGCCTGCGTCTGACTTCGGACTGCTGGCAATACCAAATTTCTTATTCTACACTAAAACGGATTTTTCGCTCCTCGAACTTCAAAGTGAAGATGGTTACCAGTCGGACCAACTACGTTACCACTGTGACCAACCTCGCCAATTTTTTGCCCTTGCGAAACAGTTGCTCCAGAGGAGACAGTGACTTTACTCATATGGGCATAAAGGGTTTGGGTTCCATTTCCATGCTTTATCACCACATAACTTCCGTATCCTCCATTCCATCCATTACTCTTGCTCACAATGACAACACCCGTGGCAGAAGCGACGATTGGAGTACCAAGAGGTGCACCGATATCAATCCCATTATAACCGTGCAATCCCTGAGTTTTTACTCCCTTTGTCGGTCTCAAGTAATAATTTGAAGTGATTTGAGTCTTGAAGGCGGATTTCGGAGGAGAAACAAAAGCAACTTCAGCGTCAGGAATCATTATTATCTGCCCAACTTTAAGCGAAGCATCTTCTTTGAGGTCGTTGTAGGCAAGAATTTCCGATTTATCAGCTTTGTACTGAAGGGTAATCGATTTTACAGTATCACCAGATTTTACGACGTGATTGATTCCCGATATAGGAAGAATGACCAATGTCTGGCCTTCCTTGAGCAGACCACCGGGAATATCGTTGGACCAGAGAATCGTGTTTGTCGAGACTTCAAACATTTCCGCAATCTCCGACAGGGTATCGCCAGAGCGCACCGTATAGACGCTAATCTCGCGATTGAGCTCCTCTATATGAGATAAAGTGCCCAAGGGTCCCATCTCTCCTTGAAGAGCGTCCCCGTCAACTACATTTATATCGCCCCCTCCCTTGGCATCGCGGTTTGGATTGGAATCTCCCTGAAGAAGGTTCATGGTCTGGGTATTGTCGTAGACTTCGGCTGTTTCCTGGCTTTGCTCTACCACCATGAGGTCTGAAATAAAAGAAACAATGCCAGCCTTGGCATTGTTGGGGAGAAGCGCAGACGAAAAAAGAATAATTCCAATGAGGAACATCCTTGAAAAAAGGCTGTATTTTACCTGATTCTTGCCCTCTTGAGGCATATTCGTAAAATCAGGTTTTTCTGGAGTAATATGAATAGTTTTTATATTAAGGTCGTACAGGATGCATCAACTTTTTCCCAAGAGCCTGTTCATAATCTAATGCCTAGATGAAATGTCCAAAATTCGATGCGAAAATCGGATAGTTCGACGAGGCATATCGGGATATGTCGAGGAGAAATAGACGATTTGCAGCAGAATTTTGGACATTTCGGCTGGCAAGCTTTATTTACCCTCATATCCTGCGGTTAGATTATGAACAGGCTCTAAGACAACAAGACGGCATCAAAACGCGAAAAAAACGCATTAGGGTAATTTTACCCCAACCAAAGTCAAAGTCAAACGACAAAAGCGTCCTGTGGATAACATGTCGCTCGTATTTCCGTTTACAAAGCACGCATAAAATCTTGCTAGATTTTTGCTCCGCTCGGCTCGCCAGCCTGCGCGAGGCTTTGTAAACGAAAATATTCGCTCCATACGCTTATGACAACTCCGATACTATCAGTTGGTAACAAACAATTTGAAAATCAGGAAGCTCGCTTCCTTTCCCAAAAGCTAAAACCTAATAGCTAACAGCTAATAGCTTTTCCGTGCTATATTTCTCCGCATGTCCCACCATCTCGACGAACTAAATTTCGAGCAAAAAGAAGCTGTTTGTCACACTGAAGGCCCCCTCCTCGTGATCGCGGGCGCTGGAGCAGGAAAGACTAAAGCGATCACCCATCGCATCCTGCATTTGATAAAACAAGGAGTGCCTCCACACGCCATTTTAGCTATCACATTCACCAACAAAGCGGCAAAAGAGATGCGCGACCGCGTAAGCGCTCTGTTAAAAAACGACAAAGAGCTCAACCTTCCTATCTCTTTTGAGGAAAGGCCGTTCGTTTCCACATTCCATGCGCTCGGAGTGCACATCATCAAAGAAAATGCCGGAGCTTTAGGATTGACGCGATATTTCACAATCTTCGATAGAAACGACTCTCTTCGGGCGGTCAAAGAGGCATTGCAAAGCGCCGATTTGGACCCGAAGCAGTTCGAACCGGGTAAAATCTTGAGGATAATATCAAAAGAAAAAGGCAACTTCGTGACAGAAGAAATGTACGAGGAAACTGTTGGCAATTCATACTTCCCGCGGATTGTATCTCTCGTATGGAAGAAATATGAAGACACCTTGCGCAAAGAAAAAGCGCTGGACTTCGACGATCTCCTTCTAAAAACCGCGCTCCTTCTTAAAAATAAGCCTGGAGTGAGAGAGCGCTATCAAACTATCTGGAAATACATCCACATCGATGAATACCAGGACACAAACCGCGTGCAGTACGAAATCGCGAGACTTCTTTCCGAAAAATATCGGAACCTCTGCGTAGTAGGAGACGCCGACCAAAATATTTACTCGTTTAGAGGTGCGGATATCAAAAATATTCTGGATTTTGAGAAAGACTATCCCGACGCTCGGACGATTCTACTCGAGCAAAACTATCGCTCAACCCAAAACATCCTCCACTCCGCAAACACCGTCATCAAAAAGAACAAGAGAAGAAAGGAGAAAAACCTCTACACCAAAAATGGAGAGGGAGAGAAGCTCACGCTCTTCGAAGGATATGACGAAGTCGAGGAAGCCCACTTCATAGCTCAAAAAGCCAAAGAACTCGGAGCGAAAGGCGTTTCTCTTGAAGAAATTGCTGTTCTATTTAGGGCAAATTTCCAATCACGCATCCTTGAAGAAGCTTTTCTCTCCCACACCGTGCCTTACCAAGTCTTGGGAGTGCGATTTTTCGAGAGAAAGGAAATTAAAGATGTTCTCTCTTACATTCGCGCGTCGTTAAACCCCGATGCTCTTTCTGATATAAAAAGAATTATAAACAGCCCTCCCCGAGGCTTGGGCAAAGTAACGCTCATTAAAATTTTTGCAAACCGCGAGGCAGACCTTCCCGCAGGTGCGAGAGCGAAAGTCGCGCAGTTTAAAAATCTTCTTTTAAAAATAAAAGAGGAAATCGAAAAGTTGAAGCCAGCCGATTTGATTAAGTTCGTCATAAAAGAAAGCGGGCTCGAGGAGAGTCTGAAGAAGGGTGGCGATGATGATTTGGAAAGACTTGAGAACCTACGCGAGCTTGTAACCGTGGCCACGAAGTACCATTATTTGCCCCTCCAAGAAGGAATCGAGAAACTCCTTGAAGAAGCGGCGCTCGCCTCGGACCAGGACGAGCTTGCAGAGAGGAAAAATGGAGTGAAACTCATGACCGTGCATGCGTCCAAAGGATTGGAGTTCGAATATGTGTTTATTACCGGCCTCGAAGAAGACCTTTTTCCCCACAGAAAAATTACCGAGGATGATGTAAGCGAGGAAGCGGGGGAAGAAGAGAGGCGACTCTTCTACGTCGCCTTGACCCGAGCCAAGAAAAAAGTGTATCTTACGTTCGCAGGCATTCGCACTATCTTCGGCTCAAAACACATGAATATTCCTTCTGAATTTCTGGGGGACTTAGACGAATCGCTCTTGGAAACCGAGGAAGGGGAGTTTTTGAAAGAAATCAGGTTTTGAGAGTACCGATGCGAATATACGAATTGTTCCCGCCCGTACCGAAACGCTACGTTCGGGCGGGCGAATGCAACAAATGGAATTTAATTCCTTTATTCGCATCATTCGCATATATTCGTTGATTAGCATCGAGGTAATTTTTCTTTAGTCATCATCACAATCATGTTTTACGCCAAGAAATCTCTCGGTCAAAATTTTCTCAAATCAAAAGAAGCGCTTCGAACGATAATCGGGGCGGCGGAATTGGAAGCGGGGGAGACCGTGCTTGAAGTAGGCCCCGGAAGAGGCGCGCTCACCGAAGGGCTACTGGATTCCGGCGCTCACGTTATCGCAGTCGAAAAAGACGACCGGATGATGGAATTTCTCAAGGACAAATTCTCCAACGAAGTCGGAACTGGCCAACTAATCTTAGTCAATGAGGACATTCTGAAATTCAACCCATCTTCTTTTAAGCTAACAGCTAATAGCTATAAGCTAATAGCTAATCTGCCCTACTACATCACAGGCATCTTTCTCCGCACTTTTCTGTCTTGTGACAATCAGCCTTCCCGAATGGTCCTCATGCTCCAGAAGGAAGTGGCAAAAAGGATAGTGGCGCAGGACAAAAAAGAAAGCATACTTTCCATTTCAGTCAAAGCATATGGCATTCCTAAATATGTGATGACCGTTCAAAAGAAATATTTTTCTCCTGTACCCAATGTTGATTCGGCAATTTTACAAATAGATTCAATTTCTAAAACTTTCTTTATAGATATTGATGAAGACAATTTTTTCTCAGTCATAAAAAAAGCCTTCTCCCAAAAGAGAAAGAAGGTGATAAGCAACATCGACTATCCAAAAGACAGACTCGAGAAAATTTTCACTGACTTAGGTTTGAACCTGAACTCCCGGGCAGAAGACCTCTCCCTCTCCGACTGGAAAAACATCATTCTCCGCCTCAAATCTCTCGACTAAATGTCAAGGTTTAACCTTGACATGATTTTATCAAGGCCCGACCTTGATATTTTCGCTTCAAGGAGACTCCTTGGAGTGTAAAATGTAGGTTGGTGTTACCGGTGAATACAAAATGATATACTGGAGATACTCTATGAATATTTTTTTCAATCGAAAATTTGCAGTTACAATTATTCTCCTCGGCATTTGCGCTTCAGAGCCTGTCCTCGCACAAACAAATCTTTCGTCTTTCCAATTTTTCAATAACCTTTCATATGGAAGCAGGGGAGCAGACGTATTGGCGCTTCAACAACAACTAAATAGCGACCCAGATACTAATGTCGCCCAAATAGGTCCTGGTTCAACTGGTTTTGAAACAGAATATTTCGGACCTGCAACACATCAGGCCGTCATTCGATTTCAAAACAAATATAGCGCAGAAATACTCGTGCCAGCTGGACTTGTAGGCGGAAGTGGATTTGTGGGACCATTGACGCGCGCAAAACTAAACAGTCTCGGCACTAATATCCTACCCCCGCTTACCATTTCACCTTCGCCAACGCCTGAAGTATTTCCCACAAACATTCCTGTAATCAAGGAAATTAGTCCCCTCCAAGGACCCGATGGAACAGAGATAACCATAATTGGAGAAAACTTTACACCCCTAAACGATGTCGTAACTACATACAAAACCTACTCAGATGTACCGTCTTTTGATGGAAAAACAATTCAATTCATCTTCAGTAATCCTCCATTCGAAGAACTGCAAAGAATTAGAAATAAGGGAGAAAATATTCCTGATTTGGACATTCCTCTCTACGTGAGTGTCAATAACAAAAATGGCGAAAGCGTGGATGCGGCTCTTTTTACCATTCAAATAAAGAAAAACTAAAATGAATAAAAGAAACATCTTCGCAATCATTTTAAGTGTACTGATTATATGCGGAGCGTTATTTTTCAATGAGAAAAAAACGAGCGCCCAAGCTGGCGTTATGAATCTTATTGGCGGAAAGATTACCTATATAAAATATTGTTGTAACGGGCTCATACTTACTGTAAGTGGTTCAAATAGTGGTAACTTTTTTATAAGCTGGGCTGACATTGCAAACCCAAAAGTTAACTATCTTTACAAAAATGTTTACGTTGGGATGAGTCAAAATACCGTAGGACAAGCGTTCCGTGTCGCGTTCTGCGTTGATATTGAAGCTGAATGCGAAGATGCTGACCCGGTCCAAGGCGGTACTATACTTTTGATAGGAACTTCACTTAGACAGTAAAATTGGCTTCACGTCCCTTCCAGACATAAGAAAAAAAACTGTATACGAAGTCTTTCCCTACTTTCCGCCGGTAATTTTTGTTATACTTCTAATACTTTGAAGCGTAGACATTTCAAAATTGTCGCGGCGATTATTTTTTCTCTTCTCCTTTTGACCGGAGTTTTGTTCGCGTCGAGAAAAAAAGAGTTTAAGACAAGTCAAGACGTGGTCGTCAAAAGCCAAAACACGAAATCCGCCTCCCAAGCGGAGCTCGATTCCGACAATGACGGCCTCATGGACTGGGAAGAGACGCTCTGGAACGCAGACCCCAAAAATCCGGACACCGACGGCGATGGCACAAGCGATAACATAGAAGTTAAATCGGGAAGAAACCCTATTGTTCCCGGACCAAACGATTCCTTAGCGCAAAAAGCGAACACTGCTTCCGAAGAAGCGGAAGTAGCCCAGCAAGAATTAACCCCAACAGGCGAGCTGGGAATAGAGCTCTTTCAGAAATATATGATTTTGAAGAATTCAGGAGCAACCATGGACGAGACGACGATAACTGAACTGGTAAATGGCATACTTCAAGAAAAGGGGACGATAACAGAGGACCAGTATACGAGTTCCGACATCCATGTGGGAAACTCCGACAATGAAAACGCCTATTTTTCATACGGAAACAGCCTAGGTCAAATGATAATCGATAGTCCACCACAGACAGAAAACGAGCTTTTGATCCTTCAGCGCTTTGCAGATAGTGGGGATAAAAGTGAACTCCCGAAATTAGACCCTTTTATCGCTTCATTTAAGGCCACTTTGCAATCCGAACTAAGCATGGACGTGCCACGTTCTGCTTTGAGCCTTCATGTAGAGTTTGTAAACGCAACTGCGGAGGTTCTGGGGTCCCTACAAGCAATGCGGAAAGCGGCCCAAGACGAATTTGAACTCCTAATATTGTTGAATGGACATCTTTCCTCCGCAACACGTCTTCGCGACTCAATTCTTTCCTTGCAAGAATATTTTAATGACAGAAAAGTGATATTCACAGATAAAGACGCTGGATATAGCTTCATGTATGGGATATAATGGCATGGAACATGCGATACGGGAGAAGAATGTAACATGTAACATGTAACGTAAGAAAAAAAGAAATGGAAGAGAAGAAAAAAGATTTTCACGATAGACTGAAACAGCTCATGGATCAATATGTTAACAAAGTTTATGACTGCACAAATAATTTTCCTCGAGATGAACTATTTGGACTCACGTCGCAATTGAAAAGATCATCTCTTTCCGTGATTTTAAATTATATAGAAGGATTTGCGAGACAAAGAGATAAAGTTCTTAAAAATTTCCTTGAAACTTCTTACGGTTCTCTCAAAGAAAGCAAGTATTTGATATATTTTTCGTTCAAAAGAAAACTGATAAAAGAAAAAGAGTATAACGAACTAGTGGAAATGGCCGAGGAAATAGGGAAAATGTTGTGGGGTATCCTCATTAAGCTTTGATTTCATTCGTTCTATCTTAATCATGTTATATGTTACAAGTTACATGTTACACACTCCGCCACTGTGACCAATAAATTCACACATTTATCAAGACACACTGCTTTTTTTCTGATTGTCTCCATCATCGGAGTCTCTGTTCTCGCTCCCTATCAAAAAGCAGAAGCTGTGGGAAGCGGAGTTCAGGGCTGTATATCAAGTCTTATAATCGCAATCGGAATTGATAAACTGAAACAAAACATAAAAGGGAAGGTTACTGGAGCAATAGGTGGCGTACTATCAAATGCTGTGCCTATATCAAACGCAGGCATTGACGTTACAGCAGAACAAACGAGCGACCTTCGAGAAAAGGAGCTGGTTCAAAATACTGCTATCCGCAAATGCATCAACGCCTTCACACAAGAAATTACCAATAGCATTGTGGTCTGGATTAACAACGGATTTGAAGGAAGTCCGACATTTATTGAGAATCCAGGAGAATTTTTTGGAGACCTTGCCGACCAGACGGCCGGATTTTTCATCGAAGGAGCGGGGCTAGACTTTCTTTGTAGCCCCTTCAAACTCGACATTCAAATTGGATTGCGAAATTCTTACAGTGGCAGAGACGACTATCGTTCCTACTGCACGCCATCTCGAATCGCGCAGGTGGCAAAATACACGAGCGATGACTTCAACGACGTCGGTTGGGACGGTTGGCTTGACCTCACCACGCATGATGAAAACAACGTCTACGGCTCCTGGGTGTCCGCAAACAACAGCATGAACAACGCCATAAATTCCCGCGTAAATACAGAATTGAAAAAATTGGACTGGGGAAACGGCTTTCATTCAATTACCGATTCAGAAACCGGGCTCATAACGACCCCGGGGTCAATCATCGTCAAACAGGCAGACAGAGCGCTCGGTAGTAACCTAGCGACACTCGAGACCGCTAAAGAGATTGACGATATTCTTTCAGCTCTCTTGAATCAACTCATGAACCAAGTGATATCGAAGGGGTTGAAGAGGTGAGCATGTAACACAAAACTTGTAACATGTAACATTTAACATGAGAGGAGAGAGATACATAGGAAAAAACTGATGGCAAAAAAATTCTTATCATACATATTAATATCGGCAGTAATTTTCCAAGGAGTCTTTGGGGCTTTTGGGGTGGAAAAGTCATTTGCTCAAGGAGCCCCAGAAAAAATAACTACAATTAAGAACCGTCTTCATGAAATTGAGATGGAAAAGTCAGCACTTACCACCCCGGATGAACGTGGTGCGACGAGAACTTTTGAAGAATCGCAAGCTCAGCTAAAACGTCTCAGCACAGAGGAAACTAATTTAAAAAAACAACTTGGGCAATTAGAGAATGCGGACACGAAAAACCGGGAGTGTTTCACATGGTTGCGTGGAATGAATATTGATGTATGCATCCAATGGGGTTTGCAATTGATAGGAAATATTATCCTCCAGATAATGGCTATTTTCCTCTGGCTTGCCGGGCTTTTGCTCAATTTGACACTTGAAGTCACGCTCGTAAATATGAAGGGAACCCTTGCAAATATAAGCGCAATAAACACTGCTTGGATGACTATCAGAGACCTTGCCAATATGTTTTTCATTTTTGCCCTGCTCTATATTGCAATAAGAACCATTCTTGGAATAGCAGGAGGGGAAACAAAAAAACTCCTGGCTCACCTAATTATTGCCGCACTTCTTATCAACTTCAGTCTGTTTTTCACCAAAGTTATTGTTGACGGCTCGAATATTTTGGCGTATGGGTTTTATAAAAATATGCCGGGAGTGGGGAATTTCGGAAATGCAGCGGTAGGAACTACTGGCACAACTGTTGGTGGAAAAAAATTCAGCGGTATGTCTGGCTCTATTATGGGAAGCTTGAAACTTCAATCCATTTATGATGCGACGAGCAAAACTCCGAGCGGAGTTGGTTCTCAAGCGGCAAATATATATAGTTCGACAGGTCTTTTCTTGTTCGCCACATTGGGAGGATCGGTCTTTATCATCATTACTACTATTGTTTTTCTCGTAACCGCCTTCCTTTTTGTTATTCGATTTGTTCTCCTCATTATCCTCATGATTCTCTCGCCACTCGCATTTGTGGGCATGGTCTTGCCCGGTTTTTCAGAACATTCCAAAAAGTGGTGGGACACTCTTCTGGGACAGGCGATATTTGCTCCGGCTTTGATGATGATGATATGGGTAACGCTTAAAGTTGCGGGGGGAATTAAAACGGCTGTCGGCGCAAACGCTGACTCCGGGTTCGCCGGCGTTTTGTGGGCAAATGCGCAAGCTAGTTTCGGCATTGTGCTCAATTTTGCAATCATTATCTGTATGATGATTGCCTCGCTTATCATTGCCAAGAAAATCGGCGAAGCGGGAGGCCACGGGCTTATGCAGTATGCCGATAGATTCCAGGGTTTCTTGGGAAGAAACGCAGTCAGAGCTACCGGCATCCGAACATTGAACGAAAAATTCGAAGAAAGTAAGTTTGGGAGAACTCCTTTTGGAAACGCTCTTAGAGAATACACGACCGGCGCGCTTACAGAGACTAAATGGCAAGGCACAATGTCAGCTCAAGAGGGCTATGAAGAGGCGAAAAGATTCAAAGCTGAAAGAGAAGATATTGATGTTAAGAATGACGTTGTAGGCCTCACCCAATCCTTTAAAAATGCAGATGCAGAATATGAAGCTGCAAAGCTCAAAGGTGATGACGACACGATGGCAGTAAAAGCGAAGGAAAAAGATGAGTATGTAAAATTAATGCAGAGGAAACTCTCGAGAATAGACCCACATGATTTTGCCGAAGTCATTCCTAAGCATCTCTTTAATGATGCAAATTTCATGCGAAACGCGACGACAGGTCAAGTCCAAGCAGTCATGGACGGAGATCGGCTAGAAACAGACGAAAAAGAACACATGATAGCTGCGAGAAACAAACATATCACATCTGCATTCGATAAATTAGAGGAAAGACGATTGCAATATAAGGAGTTGGAGCAAAAATTTTCAAAGACGACAACAGAGGCGGAGGGGCAGGCGGTACTCGCTGAAATTGCGAAAAATTTTAAGGGCGGAAAAGCACCCGACATGAGTTCCGAGTTTCCCGAAATACACAAAGAAATGCGCGCCGCAGACCTTAAGGATGTTGAACTGCTCTATTGGTCTAACCCGGAAGAGTTTATGAAAAGAGGACTTTCGTCTTATCGATATGGCATTATCCAAGGAATGAGAGAAAGTAGCATGGTGGGTAAGGCAGATTCCGACCACATTAGAGACTTGAAGCCATATGATTTTGTGGATGCGACAGATAGTTTGAAAGGCATAGACGCTCTTCTAATTAACATCAGAGATGCTGATGGAAAAATTAATCATGAGGCAGAAAAAATTAATGATGACCTGAAAGAAGGTCTAAGAAAAATATATAAAGATGCCTATCACGCCGGAGAAGACCTGGAAAAACTATTTGTGGGAACACACGATGTTGCGGACAGAACGGGAAAAACTCATACGCTTAAATTCAACAAAAAATTCCAAGATTTTGGAGAAAAAAATCTTACAGACGCAGTTTCTGGAAAAACGTACGAAGAGATGAGAAAGTTTAGAAATTGGCTTCGAAATGATCCGAACATCGGTCGAAAATTGTCTCGTTCTCACGCTGTTTGGATTCAAAGACAGGATAAAGATGACGTTGAACAGGTCGTCAACCACCTCCTAATCGAAGAGTGGAGACAGGAACAGGGAATGAGTAAAATGAGCGCAGAAAATGATGAATTCTTGAAATGGATAAGGTCTGATGCAAAAGAAGCACAAAGCTTTATGGAAGGAAACTACACTTATAAATTTAAATTGAAGGATGGAACTGAGATAACACGCGGAATAAACCGCCCCCCAGCCAGACCAACACCGCCGGGAACAGCAGCAGGCACCACTCCATAAAAAGGGTAAAATAAAAAAATGAAAAAAGAAATTTTACTAGACAAAATATTAGCGACACTTCCTGATAAACTCAGAGGACAATCTGATTATGATTTAGTATTTCGCATAAGCGAAGTATGCCAGGACTACGATCTCTCATTTGGAGAGGTAGATGAACTTTTTGGCGAGGCCTGCAATATTCTCACAGGTGTTTCTAATATGAGTACTCTGTCCGATAGAGTAAACATCCTCCTCAACCCTGAAAACAAAAAAAGTGCAGAAAAAATTACCAAGGAGATAGTGAAAATCATTGAGAAATTGAAATCGGATCTTGGAGATAAATTTCCACTTCCTATGCCTGTTGGAGAAATTCTAACGGAAACCCACGTCAAAAATCGACCGAGCGATGGGGGGCCGAAAAAAGAAAACGACTTGGATAGAGATAGCATTCTAAAAGGAATCGAAAATCCGGAGAAGGTGGTGGAGGGTAGGGAGATAGCGGGAGAGGAGATGATTACTCCCGTAAGACCTCCTTTGCCCGCACAAGTGGGAGTGCCTTACACACTCTCCAATCCTACTCCCAAAGGAGGAGTAGAGGTGCGGCCGGATATGAGACCGGAGGAGATTTACCCACAGGTGCAGAAGGTGAGTGAAGCTGTTAGGTTTAAGGTGTCAGGTGTCAGCAATGAAAAAAGAGAAGAAAGAGTAGTTGGGAGTATTATTGACCAAAAAATGAGCGGTATTACCGCATTGCCACATAAAGAGGAAGTGATACAGCCCGCGAGACCTATTCAGAAGTCGTATGAAAGGGACCCGTATAGGGAGCAGACGAAGTGATAGGTGTTAGCTATTAGCTATTAGCTGTTAGGTTTTAGCTTTTAGAATATGATAAACTCATATAAGGACCTCATAGTCTGGCAGAAATCTGTTTTGCTATCAGTAAAAATATATGAAATCACAGAAAATTTCCCTAGAGAAGAAATATTCGGTTTAACTTCTCAAATGAGAAGATCCTCGGTATCTATTGCTTCTAACATTGCAGAAGGTAGGGGAAGAGGCACAAGAAAAGATTTCTCACAATTTCTTAGAATCGCGTTCGGTTCTTGTTCAGAGCTTCAAACACAAATTGAAATTGCAAAACAGTTACCAAAAACTAAGAAATTCAATTACTTTGAAGTAGAGAACCTACTCATGGAAATTTCTAAAATGTTAAATAGTATTATCACCAAGCTCCAAGTTACTAAACCTAACAGCTAACACCTAATAGCTAAAAGCTTCTTATGAGATTTCAGGTGCCACAATTCGTAAACGTCGAAGATAAGATATTCGGGCCATTCACCCTGAAGCAATTCATCTACCTCGCCGGAGGAGCGGGCATGGCGTATATTTTCTATGCACTCCTCCACATGGTTCTTCCTTTTATCGTTTCCATTATCATGGTAATCCCAGTTGTTGCTCTCGCCTTAGCGCTTGCCTTTTTTCCAAGGGAACGCTACGGAAAGCCATTCGTAGAAGTAATGGAAAATGCTCTTCGATACTTTGTTGGCGAAAAACTCTACATCTGGAAAAAAGAAGAGAAAAAAATCATTCCTAAAGAAAAAAAAGCCGAGGAAGCGCTTCTCTTTGTCCCCAAACTGGGCGAAAGCAAGCTCAAAGACCTCACCTGGAACCTCGATACCAAAGAGGTGCTGAATCCGGGAACGAAAGAGACGATGGAGCGAAAGAGTATGTAACACATAACATGTAACATGTGCGTCTGAAAAGATATTAATTCTCTTACGTTACACGCTACACGTTACACGTTACACGTTACAAACTATTGTCGCCCCCAACGAGCGAACAAGAGTAAATCTCATGTGATATACTGTAATCACAAATGCCACAAATACTCAAATCCAAAGCGTCGCAAGATTTTATTCCCGTGAAAGAAATCCGCGATAATATTATGGTCCTCAAAGACGGAGGGTTGCGCGCGCTTATCATGACTTCTTCCATAAACTTCGCCCTAAAGTCCGCCGAAAACCAGGAGGCGATTATTTTCCAATTTCAGACGTTCCTAAACTCGCTTGATTTTTCGGTACAGATATTCATGGAGTCGCGAAGACTTGATATTCGCCCCTATATCGCCCTTCTTGAAGCGCGAAACAAAGAACAGCAGGGCGACCTTCTGAAGCTCCAGACTCGCGAGTACATAGCATTCGTAAAAAATTTCACCGACAAGGTGAGCATTATGACCAAAACATTCTTCGTCGTCGTGCCCTACTCTCCCGGGGCTCTTCAGGGGAAAGAGATGTTCAAGAAAAAATGGTTTCCAAAAAGAGGGTCTGTCGAAGAAGTGAAGCAAAAATCGGACAGTTTCGAGGAAAGCCGAACCCAGCTTCAGCAGAGAGTGTCGGTGGTTGAGCAGGGGCTTACTCGTTCGGGCATTCGTGTGGTGCAGTTGGGAACGGAAGAGATTGTGGAGCTTTTCTACAAGATATTCAATCCGGGAGAAACAGAGAAGCCAATCCAACTAAATTGACACAAAACAACGAGCGAAGCGACTATGTTTTGTGTCAATTTAGTTGGATGTGTAGCGTGTAACGTATAACATGTAACGTCTGAGAAGAGGGTAACTTAGAAAGAAATGGAGCAGAAGAAAAAAACTTTTCATGAGGAGCTGAAGGAATTGATGGATGAATATGTGAACAAGGTCTATGACTGCACAAAAAACTTTCCGAAAGATGAGATATTTGGTTTAACATCGCAATTAAAAAGATCTGCCTTGTCAGTCATTTTAAACTACATTGAAGGGTATGCTCGGCAAAGAGACAAGGTGTTGAAAAACTTTTTGGAAACTTCGTACGGATCACTTAAAGAAAGCAAGTATTTGATATATTTTTCATTCAAAAGAGGTTATATGAAAGAAAAAGAGTATAATGAACTCATTGTTTTATCGGAACGAATAGGAAAAATGCTTTGGGGAACATTATCGGGTCTCTAATTTTCTTACGTTACACGTTACACGTTACACGCTACACATATTATGGGACTCTTAAGCAAGCTATTTGGAAAAAAAGAAAACAAGGAAATGCGTCCGCAAACGGTCGCTTCTATTTTGCCACAGGAAATCTACGAGTCTGGAGCGCTCGAACTTAAGGACGTCATCGCTCCATCGGCAGTCAAAGTGGGTCCACGAGAGTTGAACCTCGGGGAGAAAATAGTGCGAACGTTCTTCGTCATTTCGTACCCGCGTTTTCTCTCCGAAGGCTGGTTCTCGCCAATCATCAACCTCGACAAAATTTTCGACATCTCTATTTTCGTCCATCCGATAGAAACGGCGACGGTCCTGAAGCAATTCCAAAAGAAAGTGGCGGAGGTTCAGAGCCAGATTCACGATAGGGAGCGCAAGGGGCTCGTGCGCGACCCGATGCTCGATACCGCCTACCAGGACCTTGAAAATCTGCGAGACAGCCTCCAGCAAGCTCAAGAAAAGTTGTTCGACGTCGGTTTGTATATTTCAATCTATGGCTCAACCATTGAAGAGCTCGATAAAATCGAATCGGAGATCAAATCCATCCTTGAGGCCAAGCTTGTGTATCTCCGACCGGCTCTTTTCCAGCAGGAACAAGGGTACAAGAGCGTCCTTCCCATTTGCACAGACAACCTCATGGTGCATTCGAAGATGAATTCCTCACCGCTCTCCTCACTTTTCCCATTTATCTCTTTCGACCTCACGAGCGACAAGGGAATACTCTACGGCATCAACCGCCACAACTCGAGCCTGGTTTTGTTTGACAGATTTTCACTTGAGAACTACAACTCGATTTGTTTCGCAAAATCGGGAAGCGGTAAAAGCATTTTAGGACATGAACCAGTGCTTGTCCGCAAAGAGGGAACCGTGAGTCTTATGCCGATAGGAGAAATTGTGGAAAAATTGATTGAAGAAAAGGGAGCCACGCCTATCGACCATGAAATGGAAGGAGTGATAGACCCCGATCTTGAAGTCTGGAGCTTTAACAAGTCTTACAGTGGAGAATGGAGCAAGGTAAGTGTTGCGGCAAGAAAAGATGCCCCAGAAAAACTCTATCGTTTCAAAACTCGAAGCGGACGCTCCATAGAAACAACAGGAGACCATAATATGCTTATTTTGCGAGATGGTGAAATCGAAGTGTTAAAGAGTACTGAAGTGGTTAAAGGCGAATATCTTCCGCTTTCGAGAAATGTGAAAAGAAGCGAAGAAAAAGAATTTTCCCTAAATCTGTTTGAACTGTTGAAGAACAGACCATTGTATATCATCGGCGGAAATGAAATCGTATCGTCAAATTATGCATTCCTGCATAAAAAGATAATTGACGCCACCAATGACAAGTATCTTCATCTTTACTCGAAAAAAAGAAGAATTCCACTCCAATATTTTCTAAAAATACTCGCACAATTAGAGATTTCCCTCAATGATGCCCGCCTTTCTTCCTGCATCTTCACTACATCTAATGGAATAAGTCGTCTTTCGTCAAAAATTCCTGTGTCTTCGGAGCTTGGGCGAGTTTTAGGATACCTTGTTTCGGAGGGAACCATTTCGGAGAATATTGCTATCGTAACCAATATTGACCTAGATATACTCCGTGACGTCGAAAAGTGCCTCGAAAAAATAGGCGTTTGCGCATTTAGCACGCCTAACTCAATAAGAAGTGGCGACCAGACGTTTGTCGCCCTCTTATCCGCGCTCGGTATGAAAGAAAAGTCGGGAACAAAACGAATTCCCTCTGTGATTTTCGAAGCGGGAAAAGAAGTGCAGGCAAATTTCTTGAAAGCATACTTTGAGGGAGATGGGGGAGTGGACGGCGCTCAAGTGACGGCTGTTTCAAAGTCAAAAATGCTCGTTTCAGATCTTGCCTATCTTCTGAATTTTTTCGGCATCATCGCTAGAATTTCTCCAAGAAAAAAACAAATTCCCGGAAAAGGAATGGGAGATTATTATCAGCTCTCGATATCAGGACAAGAAAATCTGGATAAATTCAGAGCGCAGATTGGCTTCGTTTCAGAGAGAAAAAATTCAGCTCTTCTTGGCTTAAAGAAAAACGCCAACACCAATGTTGATGTCATTCCCGGGCTTGGCAACATTTTCAAGGAACTGGAATTGCTTTTAGGCAACTCGATCAGAGTCCATGAAAATAACAGCGATTTCCATGCAGTAAAGCGCGAAATATATCATCCTTCCCGAGAAAAGCTTCGAGAGATTGTGGAAAATGTATCTAAGACACTCCAAACGATTGAGACGAAAGCTGAATTGTTCGCGGAGCTTTCTCATTTGCCTACCATAGAAAGTCTATTGGAGCTTGCCGACAAAAACAAAAAAATCAACGAGCTCCTTTGGCAAGAACTCGGTTCTAGCTGGCCTACAATACGAAATGGCATGAAACCGAGAGTGGCAAATGCCTTGAAGGCGTTTAGCGTAGCAAAAATGCCCTGTCCCTCTGCTGACTCTCTAAAACAGCTTCTGGATGAAGGATTTGCATTTTTGAGAGAAGACATGAAAGCTTTTTCTCCTTCTCTCCGGCCAGCACTTCGGGAAAAACCCGAAGAAAATACTTCTTACGCAATGCTTCAGACTGCCTCCTCGTTCCTTTCTGCAAGATATGCGTCGCTTCAAAAAAATATCCCTAAAGCAAAGGAAATTCTTGCAAAACTTGAACAGCTTATTTCTTCTGACCTCTTTTTTGATGAAATTGTAGAAATTGAGGAATATAAAAATACTTCGGAAAAATATGTATACGACCTCACTGTGGACAACGAAGTATTCTTTGCGGGCTATGGAGGCCTTTTTGTCCACAATTCCTATTCCGTAAAACTCGAAATTATCCGAACGCTTATGTTTGACACAGAAGTTATTGTCCTCGACCCCGAGCGCGAGTACGAGTATTTGTCGCAGGCAATGGGTGGAAAATATTTCAACATCTCGCTCAATTCTCCCCACCATATCAACCCGTTCGATTTGCCGATACCGAGGGAAGGGGAGTCCGGGTCCGACGTCCTACGCTCAAACATCATCAACCTTGTGGGAATTTTCCGAATCATGCTTGGAGGCCTCACCCCGGAAGAGGATGCCATCATTGACAGGGCAATCGCTGAAACCTACTCATTAAAAGACATCAACGCCGACTCGGATTTTTCAAATATTGAGCCTCCGCTTCTCTCCGACTTCGAGCTCGTGCTTGCAGGAATGCAGGGAGGAGATTCTCTCGTTCAGAGACTAACGAAATATACGCGCGGAACCTGGGCAGGATTTTTGAACCGTCCGACAAACGTCGATATCAACAACAAGTTCATTGTGTTTTCGCTTCGAGACATGGAAGACGAGCTCAAGCCCGTGGCCATGTACATCGTTACTCACTACATTTGGAATGCGGTGCGTAAAAATTTGAAGAAGAGACTGCTGGTCATTGACGAGGCGTGGTGGATGATGAAGTCGGAAGACACCGCGTCATTTCTCCTTTCTCTCGCGAAACGCGGAAGAAAATACTATCTCGGGCTTGCCACTATTACCCAGGACGTGGACGATTTCTTGAAATCACCTTACGGACTGCCTATTCTCACTAACTCCTCGATTCAGATTCTTTTGAAACAGTCACAAACCTCGATAGACAAACTCCAGAGCATATTCAATCTCACGGAAGAAGAAAAATATCTACTTTTGGAGTCCGATGTAGGGGAAGGTCTTTTCTTTGTCGGATTGAAGCACGTGGCGATTAAAATTATTGCATCCTACACCGAAGACCAAATCATCACTTCCGACCCATCGCAAATTCTCGCGATCAAAAAAGCGAAAGACGAGTTAAACATGTAACACGAAACATATAACATGTAGCACAAAAAAAGAAAATTCTTTCTTATGTTACAGGTTACATGCTACACGTTGCATCTTCATCCATGCCTATTTCTTCCACAACCCCCGCACCAGCCTCCTCCATGCCCTCTCGTGGTGCTGTGCCTCCAAGAATCGGGACGAGCGGTAGGCCCATGGCAGAACCTGGGGAAGTACCGCCTGTAATTGGGCAAGAGGGAAAGCCAAAAGCAAATCAAGCAAAAAAGGCGCCGGCAAAAAAAAGTAAGCATAAAATAGGGAATCTTGAATGGGGGTTAGTTCTCACTGCGACTATTATTTGTGACGCCGTCCAAATTGTTCTAGATTTTTTTGTCATAGGAGCAATAATTAATAGGTTCATCGATATAGCGGTAGGAATGATTCTCCCTATTTATTTTTATCTGCGAGGTGTGAAAATGACGTCCAAAAAAATATGGAGCATGATTGGAGCTTTCGTTGGAGAGTTCATACCTGTGGTTGACGCCCTTCCTCTTTGGAGTTTGGATGTAGCTCTCATCATGGCGTGGGAAAAAGCGGAAGAGAAAGCCGAGGGCACGGGCCTCGGTAAAGTGATGGAGGTGGCCGCAAATCGTGATTTGAAAAGAGAATCCGCCCCCCAGGGCGCCGTGCCTCCAAGAATTGGGGCGAGCGGACGCCCTATGGCAGAAACCGGTCAGACTCCTCCAGTGATTGAAAAAAGCGAGGAACAACAAAGGGGTACTCCGGAAATGGAAGAGAATGCATCGCAAATTAGAGCCAAAATTTCACCTCAAGATGGAGGTGGGTCTACGCCACCGCCAATTCCAAGAAATCCCTCTCCCACAGCGGAGAAACCCTCAAACAATGTAGTTGATCTTCGCAACAATCCGCAACATGAACGTGTGGAGGGCTCTCGAGGAAAGTACAAAGAATCAGTCTAGGTGTTTCGAAAGAGAAGATGTGGTAAAATAGTTAAGAACCCTTTACGAATAGGGCATGCGAATAAAATTCTGATGACTCTATTCGTTTCATTCGCATAATTCGTATATTAGCATCGATGTTTTATGGCAAATATTTCTAGATATATAAGTGCAATACTATTGACAGTATTATTCCCCGCGTCATTTTGCCTTGCTCAAAGTTTGCAATTGCCAGAGAGCTCTGACTTGCTCGCGGTTACTATGATTCCCTCCGTGCCTGCTCCCGGCGATTTTGTGACGGTTGACCTTCAGAGCTATCAGAACGACCTCAATAAAGCCACTATCTCATGGACCCTGAATAAGGGAGCGCCTCAAACGGCGAGAGGACTGAAGCATTTTGAATTTAGCGTTGGAGGTGTTGGGTCGGTTACCACGCTTCTCATACGCATCCAAACCTACGAGGGGGAAACGATTTCAAGAAACATTTCCATCCGTCCCGGAAATATTGACCTGCTTTGGGAAGCCTCCACTTACGCTCCGCCCCTTTATCCGGGCAAGACGCTTTACACTCCGCAGTCGGATGTAAAAATCGTCGCCATGCCGAACTTGGTGGACGAGCGGGGAGTAAAAATAGATTCAAAAGATTTGATTTTTGAATGGAAATTGAACGGAAAACTGCTTCAGGATTCTTCCGGCTTCGGCAAAGATGTAATCTTCGTAACAGGCCCGAGCGTAATAAAGACGATGGTAATCGACGTCGTCGCTTCCTCGCTTTCAGGAAACACAAAAGCAAAGGGAAATCTGTCTTTGAACGAAACCAGCCCCTTTGTTCTGTTCTACGAAAATAATCCGCTTTTGGGAACATTCTACGAGAAGGCGCTCCCTTCTGAATTCACCCTTGCAGGGAAAGAAATCACCCTTACAGCCGTACCGTTCTTTTTCTCAACCTTGAAAAGAGATTCAAACATCTTCTACTCATGGACCTTAAATGGGAACGTAGTACCCGAAGAGACAAGAAGCGCGATTACCTTGAGAAAGGACACACAGGAAGCAGGGGAGTCGGCAATTGGTCTGGAGGTGAAAAGCGTGGGGAAAATCTTTCAGTTTTCGAGGAATTCTTTATTAATGAAATTCGGAGAAACAGTTGCGCCGTCGGCAACTTTTTAATGTATGAGTAGCCTAAGAAAAAAAACAATTCTTCTTTCTTTCATAATCCCGATTTTTATTCTTATGGGAGTCGTTTTCAGTATTTCTCCAAATATTAGTCATGCGGAGTCCCCGGAACCTCAACCAGCCACTGGCTACCAGCCTCTCGCTCCCTTACCTCCACAATTTTTCCCCGGTCAAGGCGCGGATAAGTACCTACTGCCGAGCTATCTTTCTGGAATGTTCAAAATCCTAATAGCGGTTTCAGGGCTTCTCGCCGTTGTGATGATTGTAATCGGCGGAATCGAGTATATGTCCACGGACGCCATAAGCGGAAAGAGCGAGGGCAAGGAGAAAATAACGAACGCCGTTTTAGGTCTTCTCCTCGCATTAGTCTCATGGCTTATTCTCTACACCATCAACCCGAAGCTCCTTGAGTTTAATCTGAACGCAACAAATCCGGTCGCTCCGGAGCCGGCTAAAAAATAAAATTGACCAAATACAATGCCCCCACAAAAAAGTAAACTTAAAATCGTCATCATTGCCATATTGATTTTGGTGATTATTGGATTTATCGCCTACTACTTTTTCTTCGGAAGAAACAAAGGAAGCGTGTCGGTAGTGCCCGCAAACGACAGCCAAGTCACATTCACCATCGGCAATCAAGACATTGGCATCAATCAAGGAACAGGGGTCTCGACTTCAACCAGTGCCAACACTTCTTCCGGCCAGACGATTGTGACGGGGAGCGGCATAATTCCAAAGCTTCGCAAAATAAGCGCGAATCCGGTTGCAGGCGCCATCGCTAAAAAAATAGTGGTTGATACAAAAGTGAGCACTATCGTGCGATACATCGAGCGCGCCACCGGCAACGTGTATGAGACGGACACGAACTCATGGAATCTGAAAAGAATTTCAAATACCACTATTCCAAAAATCGTCGAGGCGATTTGGGGGAAAGACGCAAATTCGCTCTACATCCGAAGAATCCTTGACGGCACCGAGGACATCGAGACCTATTACGCGAGGTTGAGGCCCGGAACTACGACAAAAATTCTCTCCTTAGGCGCCACAGAGGAAGAAGTCGTTAACCCCGACTCACTCATGACCCTCGAGGGGGTATACCTTCCGCGAAATATTGAAGAGTTATCAATTAATAACGCCGGAAATAAACTATTTTATTTCACGGAGAAAGTCGGCAGGGGAGTAGGCGTCGTTTCGGATGTAAACGGGCTTAAAGGGGTAGAGGTTTTCAATTCGCCTCTATCGGACTTCCAAATTTCTTGGCCAAAAGAAGATACGCTCACCTTTACAACGAGGCCCTCCGGAGTGGAAGATGGGTTCTTCTACTTTGGAAATAGCGGTGGCGCGAAATTGCAAAAATTGTTCGGTAACATTTTAGGTTTGACCACACTCACGAGTCCTAATGCTCAAATGGTTCTCTTAGGGGAAAGCAGTGGTAATGGATATAACCTAGGGCTTTTCGATGTAAAGAAGAAAACACGGGAGCCTTTGAGCCTTAACACCCTTCCTGAAAAATGCGTGTGGAGCGCCTTAAACCTCTCTCTCATCTACTGTGCGGTGCCTAGCGTCTTGCCTCTGGCGTTGTACCCCGATAGCTGGTATCAAGGACTTGTTTCTTTCTCGGACGAAATCTGGAGAATAAATACTGAAACGGGCGAGAACAAGCTCATTGCAAAGCCCAAAGATCTCTCCGGAGGAGACGAAGTTGACGCAACTAAACTGTTTCTCGACCCTGACGAAAATTACCTCTTCTTCACAAACAAAAAAAATAGCTCCTTCTGGAGCTTGAAGCTAAGCGAGAGTGTCGCAACGACCTCCGCCACTGAATAACAAATAACTGAATGACTGAATAACCATGAAGAAGTTCCGATTTATCGAGTGGCAAGTGTATATTGATTCGAAACAATTATTTTCTCTTTTGGTAAAAGTAGTTAAAAAATTACCGAAAGAATACAGATACGAAATAGGTAGTCAGATTGTAAGAGCAGGACTTTCTGTAACACTAAACATTGCTGAAGGGAGCGGGAAGCATTCTGATGCTGAATTGAATCGATATTTTGATATAGCGCTCGGTTCTCTTTTTGAATCTTTTGCGGCAGTGGATGTACTTCGAGATATAACGTTAGTTGATGCTGTCGTTTTTGCAGAAATCGAAACACTTGCTGTAAGTATTTCAGATCAATTGGGAGGTTTCAAAAAATCTATCCGTTCTTCTTCTTGATTTTGTTATTCAGTTATTAGTTATTCAGTTATTTGTTCAACATCCTTCGTCTTACGAAGATTTCCTGTCCTATCATAAAGAGGTTGCTCACAACCCAGTAAAGAACGAGAGCGGCGGGTAAATGTGGAAAAACGTTTGAGATGGGAGGAAAAGGATACGCTATCACAAAAATTAAAATGGGGAGCACATATTGCATCTGCGTCTGCATGCTATGCATCATGTCTGCCTTCATATCGTTCTTCCCGGACAAAGAAGGAGTAGTCTTTTTAGGTTTCGGAAGTGTCAATTTTATCTGAAAATACTGCGAAACGGCCACAATGAGAGCCAAAATTAAGCTCTTCTCCGCTAGGTTAATTCCCAGAAAATGCATGTCAACCGAAGCCACTGACGGAACAAAAGAGTAAAGAATCTCGGTACGAATCGAAGGTAGACCGCCATGCGCGAAAATAGTATAGAGAGCGATAATGATAGGGAACTGAATCAAAAGAAGAAATATTCCCGAAAAGGGATTCAGTTTATTATCTTTATAGAGATTCATTATGCGTACAGACTGTTCTTGTTTGTTATTTTTATATTTCTCTTTTAATTCGTCCATCTTCGGCTGAAGCTCTTTCATTTTTATCTGACTCTTAATGGAAGCCTTGGAGAGAGGAAACAAAATGAGCTTGACCAGTATCGTGAAAATAATGATTGCGATACCTGCGTTCGCATAATGGGGCAAAATTGATAATAAAAAAACGAGGCCGTTGTATAACGGCTCGTACACGAAAGTATTGTAAAGGTAAGACATGGGTATAGTGTAGCGTAAAACGCTCCAAAAGTGTAACGCGCAACATGTAACGTGTAGCGTCTGAGAAGAGAAATCTCTTTTCTTACGTTACATGCTACATGTTACACGTTACATGTCCCTTAAAGCTCCTGATTTTCTCAAAATAAAGACAACTTCTTTCTCGAGGTCCGAGAATGAAAGGTCAAGAATAGATTTTTTTGGAAAGAGAACAACAATAATGGAATCTCTAAGCTCGTTCTCTTTTTTTTGTACAATGCTATTCACCCTCCTTTTTATAAGATTGCGCTTAACCGCAAGAGGGGACACTTTTTTCGAAACCGAGACCCCGATTCGGGCAGGGAATTTTTCGAGAGAGCTATGGAGTCGAAGCGTAAAAAAATCCGACGAAGTCAGCCGGCTTTGCTTTAATACTGTATCAAAAAGAACGCGGCTGACTCGTCTTTGTCTAGGTAACATGGAGAAAGTGTAACGCGAAACGTGTAACTTGTAACGTAAGATAAGAAAAACAGAAATTTTCTCTTATCCCCTCAGACGTTACAGGTTACACGTTACACGCTACACGACTACACTGTGAGCTTCTTTCGCCCCTTTCGTCTCCTCCGAATAAGAGTGTTTTTTCCTCCGCGAGACTTACTTCGGACCAGAAATCCGTGCGAACGGGCTCTTTTGCGTTTTTTTGGATGGTAGGTGAAGGACATGATGGGTAGCTGTTAGCTATTAGCTTTTAGGTTAAAGGGGAATTCGAAAATCTTATCAGAAATGTTAGTCAAAAGCAACCAAACCCAAAACTAATGACGCATAACTGAATGACTGAATAACCAGACTGAAAAAAAATTTATTTTTGTAATAAGTTATTCAGTTATTAGTCATTTATGATTACTGTGGAGCTTCTCCACAGTTTATCAACATGTTTATAACCACTGCACAAGTTTGACTATCGCAAGTTGGGTATATAATGAAGAATAAATAACTAAAACCTCCTTGATTGATTCACCCTCAAACACAATTATGATAGACGACAAGAAACTCTGGAACCGAGTCCTTCTTGAAATGGAACTTTCAGTTTCAAAAGCCAATTTTACTACCTGGTTTAAGGATACGTACATACTAAAACAGGACGACGGGATAATTTATTTAAGTGTCCCCAATGAATTCATCCGAGACTGGCTCATAAATAAATTCCACAAGCTCATTTTGAAATCACTCCGAGATTTTGGCGAAAATATCAGGTCAATAGAGTACGTTGTGACAAAAGAATTGAAAAAGAAGGAGAGCGAAGCCCCTAAACCGTTAAACCCGACAGGGGAATTACCGCTTGCCGACCATTATATAAGCAAAGAAGACAATTTAAACCCAAGATACACGTTTGATACATTTGTTATCGGGCCTTTCAACGAGCTCGCCTATGCCGCCTCCCAAGCGGTCATAAAGAAGCCGGGAACCGCGTATAATCCTCTTTTTGTCTATGGCGACACCGGCCACGGAAAAACGCATTTAATCCAGTCAATCGGAAATTACATAAAACACACCCACCCATCAAAAAAAGTTCATTATGTTACATCGGAAAAGTTCGTGGTGGACTATGTGGGCTCGATGCAAGCAAATAAAATCAATCAGTTTAAGGAGAAATACAGAAAATACGATGTGCTTATCATGGATGACATACAATTTTTTTCCAATAAGGAGAAAAGTCAGGAAGAATTGTTTCATCTCTTCGACACTCTCTATGGGAATAACAAACAGATTGTTTTTTCCTCGGACAAGCATCCGAACTTCATTCCGAACCTTGAGGACCGCTTGAAATCGCGGTTCGGGCAGGGGATGATTGTGGACATTCCGCCTCCGGACCAAGAATCCCGCGCTGCGATCCTAAAGGCCAAGGCAAAACAGAGCAACTTCTTGCTGGAAGACGAGGTTATTTACTACTTAGCAGGCGTTATAGAGGGCAATATCAGAGAGCTTGAAGGTATTTTGAACTCCATCATCTGCCAGACACAGGTTAAGGGCAAGGAGTTGGCGCTTATTGAGATAAAAAATCTGATAAAAGCGAGCATAAAGCCCAAAAAAAACCTGTCGGTCAAAGATATCGTGAAAACCGTCGCGGATTACTTCAATATAGAGGAAAATACCCTGTATGATAAGACAAGAAGGAAGGAGGTGGTTCTCCCGAGACAGATTGCCATGTATATTTTGCGCGAGGATTGCAATGTTTCGTTCCCGTCCATAGGCCAGAAACTCGGGGGAAGAGACCACACCACTGTGATTCACTCGTGCGAGAAGATTAAAAATGACCTGAAGACTAACAACGCGCTGGTGGAGGATTTGGTACAGATACGAGCACTGCTTTAAGCATACCAATATACCAATGAAGAAATATACGAATAAAAACTAATAAGAAATGAGGTTTTGATTATTAGTATTCATTGGTATATTAGGAATTTATCCGTATATTAGTATGTTCATCTAACTGTTGATTAGTGGTTCACAAGATGTTAGTAACAAGGGGATAAAAGTCGTAAAAAAGTGGATAAAAGTAACCTATAAAAATACCCTTGAAATAACCTAACCTTTTCAACATTAAAAAAAGGCAAAATAAGCCCAAAACACCTTATTTTTAAACACATAATATCTTATCCACTTATCCACATCCTTAATAATAAAATTCTTATTTAAACAAAAATACTATGAAGATAGAATGCTTAAAAGAAAAACTAGCCTCCGCGGTTTCTAAATGCGAAAAAATAAGCGGGAAGCACCCGACATTGCCGGTGCTTAAGTGTATTCTTTTAGAGGTGAAGGATAATAATTTGATTTTAAAATCAACCAATTTAGATTTGGGGGTGGAGATTACTTTTCCCGTTAAAACCGAGGAAGAAGGAGTTGTGGCTGTGCCGGGGTCGGTGTTAAATAATTTCATACAGAACCTAGATAACTATAAAAGCATTAAACTTGAGAGTGCGGAGGGCAATCTCAAAGTTTGGACGGAGAATAATTCAACAGTCATTAAATCCCTTCCTCATGAGGATTTTCCCACCATCCCCGTTGTATCCCTGTCTAAAGTTTTTAAAATGAACGCGAAAGATATTGTGCGGGGACTCAAAAGTGTCTGGTACAGTTCGGGGACATCGAGCATGAAGCCGGAACTTTCGAGCGTATACATCTATCACAACGACGAAAATGTTGTTTTTGTGGCTACCGACTCATTTCGACTGGCGGAAAAGAGGGTAAAAGTGAAAAAAATTCCCGATTTTACCCAAATTCTTATTCCTTTTAAAAATGTGATTGAAATTGTGAGGATTCTCGAGGAGGTTTCGGACGATGTTGAGATTCATCTCGATAAAAATCAAATTTCATTTTCGTGGGAGGGGCTGTATCTTACCTCGCGAATCATTGACGGCGTGTTTCCCGACTACAAGCAGATAATTCCCAAGGAGAATAAAAGCGAGGTTGTCGCGCTGAAGCAGGATTTGGTGAATTCCTTGAAACTCGCCAATGTTTTTTCCGATAACTTCAATCAGATCAATATGAAATTGAGACCGGGAGGCAAAACCTTTCATCTAACGACCCGGAATGCGGATGTCGGGGAAACGGTGAATAAGCTTGAGAGCGCTATTTCGGGCGAAGACATCGATATAAATTTCAACTACCGATATATCCTCGATTGCTTCCAATCAATCGAAGCAGACAGCGTTTCACTCCAATTTAACGGCGTTTCGAAGCCCATGGTCATCCGCGGAGTGGGGGATAGGAGTTTTATGTATCTCGTGATGCCGATGAATAAGTAACGCTCGGATTGTCTTTTGGAGAGCACGGATATTTTCTTGCTAGAAAATTCCTCGAGCTCGCGCCGCCGCACTCGCTAGTCTCTCCAAAAGACGATTCTCGCTCTGATGTCTGGCACCTCCTTAATTTTCAATCACCTTTCGCATATGCTTTAAAAAATAATAAGCTCGCTCTGACGTCCAAGAGAACTTCTATTATTCTCAGTGATTTGTGGACAATCTTTTCCGAAAAGTGCCGCTCTAACGTCTAAGAAAATTCCAACCCTCTCCGCAAGTCACAAAAAACTGAAAGCTCGCTCCGACGTCCAAGAGAACTTCTATTATTTGCAGTGATTTAATTTTATTTAATAAAAAAATTTAGGAGTTAGTCGGGGAGGGGGCAGAAGTAAAGTTGTAGTTTTTCTAAATTGTCCTAACACCTAAAAGCTAGTAGCTAATAGCTGTTCTTATGTTCAACGTCTCCTTATATCTAGAAAAGTTTAAGACCATAGGGCTTGGGGATAGCATTGCCAAAGATGCCCTTATTAAGGCTGTGCGGGAATGCACGGGAGGGAAAATTGAGAGAAAAGATGTTGAATTTAAAAACGGAACGTTCAGAATCAAGGCGGACCCGATTTTGAAAAGCGAGATTATGATAAAAAAAGAAGTGATTTTGGAATTCTTGACAAAAGAATTGAAGAAAGAAGTGAAAGACGTAAGGTGAACATACCAATATACGGATAAATTCCTAATATACCAATGAAAACGAATAATTAAGACATCCTCCGCATTGCTGACTCCTTCTTCGCAAAGCCTTCGGCGGACAAGTCGGCACCTCCTTTCTTAAGGAGGAATTTCGATTCTCCCTTTGAAAGGGAGCCCGCCCGAACGTACTATTTCGGTACGGGCGGGCACCGCGTCTTCGCAGGAGGGATGTATTAGTATACATTAGTATATTTCTTCATTGGTATATTTGTATATTTAATTCGTTGTTTCAAACTCCACCTGCGCTTCTCCTGTCTCGTCTTTCGAGTCTGTGAGAATTACCTTTAGGGTGTTTATTTTCTTAACGGAGTCCGGCGTAAACGTGAATTCGAACGGCGAGTCACCACTAGACCCAAGAAAAGCATTATTAAGATAGTAATTGGCTCTTACAATCGGGCTACCACCAGGGGCAAACTCAAGACCGATGTTTATGGGCTGTCCTTTTTTGTATTGCTTCGATCCTTGCGGATTTACAATCGCCACGACAATTTTTTTGACCGGGATTGAAACTCCCGTACTCGTGCCCTGGGCACCGAAGGTGCTTCCGTTGTCCGTAAGCCATTTTTGCACTCCGTATTCCCAATGAGAATATTGCGGGTTGCTATTTGGATTTCTCGGCTCTCCCCCAAGAGGGTTATTTGTATCCACGTAATGGAGGATTGAGTGAACACCAGTAGGGTCTTGCCACACTCCTTTCAATATCGGCTTGTAGTACGAGGTGTCCACCGGGTCGGGCTCCTCAAAATGCGCAATTGGCGTTACTTTAAGAGCCTCCTGCATTACGGCATTCCACAATGGCACCACGAGTTGTCCCGAAAGTTTTCTCTCCATCGGACGATTATCATTGTTTCCCACCCAGGCTCCCACGGTAACCGTAGGGGTATAGCCGATTGTCCACGCGTCTTTGTAGTTGTTGGTTGTTCCCGTTTTTACCGCCACGTCCTTGCCCGGGAAATATAGCAGAGAGTTCGCTCCATAGAGGGGAGTTCTTGCCACGTTGTCCGACAGTATGTCAGAAATTGTCAGAGCAATGGACCTAGGCAATACTTCCGTTTCTTGCTTTTTAAATTCCTCGATAACCTTTCCATCTCTGTCCTCTATTCGCAAGATGGCTACCGGAGGATTTCTCACTCCCTCATTTGCGAATACTGAATAAGCGCTTGTCATATCCAGAGGAGATGCTTCCCCTCCTCCAAGCACTAGAGTCAAGCCATAGGTGCCCGCACTCGCCAAACTTTCCACTCCCATTTTTTTCGCTAAATTAAGTGAGTCTTGGATGCCGGCGAGATAGAGAATTTTGACCGAAGCGATATTTACCGACTGGGCGAGGGCATTACGGAAAGAGATTGGCCCGCGGAATTTTTCGTCGTAGTTGTCTGGGGAATAGCATCCACCGGCACTCGTCAAGTTCGACGCGGCGCAGTTCGAGGAAAATTGCGTTTTTGCATCGAAGACAACAGTTTCGGGCAGGTAGCCTTTTTCTAAAGCTTCCGCATACACGATTGGCTTGAAAGTTGAGCCCGGCTGACGGTGAGCGAGGGTCACGTTGAAGTTTCCGTCTATTTCCGTGTCAAAGTAATCTCGGGAGCCGACCATCGAGAGAATTTGGCCCGTTTTGGGGTCAATAATTACCACTCCGGCATTTTCGGCGTTGTAGGTTTTCTTGTTTTGCAAAGCGAATTTTTTCGTCAGGTCCTGGGCTTTTTCCTGCAGTCCGTAGTCTAACGTCGTGATTACTTTGTAGCCGTTTTCCTGCATCGCATTCTCACCGTACTTTTGAGCCAGATATTCTTTCACATAAATGACGAAATGAGGCGCTTTGATTCCTCGTTCTTCCCGTGGTCGGAAATCTACCTTATCTGCCGAAGCCTTCTGGTATTCATCCGCTGTGATAAAGTTGTTTTCCAGCATTTTTTTCAGAACAAGATTTTTTCTGTCAATGAGTTCCTGCTTGTGGTTGCCGTAAGGAGAATAGTAGGTAGGTGCTTGTGGCAGGGCCGCAAGATATGCCGCCTCCGCAAGCGTCAGGTCGTAGGCGGGTTTGGCGAAGTAGGCCTGGCTCGCTTCCTCAACTCCGTAGATATTGCCCCCGTACGGCGCTTCGTTCAAATAGGTCTCAAGGATTTTGTCCTTGCTTAAAACTTTTTCGAGTCGTATGGCCAAAACCCACTCTTTCACTTTTCTCGTTATCGTTTTGTCCGTGGTGAGAAATGTATTTTTGATGACTTGTTGGGTGATGGTAGAACCGCCTTGGCTGAACTTTCCGCTTTTTAAATTGGCGAAAATAGCGCGGAGAATGGATTTTGGTTTGATGCCGTAATGCTCGTAGAATTCCGCGTCTTCGATGGCAACGGTCGCATTCTTGATATTTTTTGACATTTCATCGCTCGGAACTACGGTTCTTTTGACGTTTTCCTGAACGCTGTAGAGGAGATTTTTTCCTTCCCGGTCATATATCTTTGTGGACTCCGAAATCTTTCTTTGCTCAAAAGCGTTCACGTCAGGGAGCTCGAAAGTCGAAACCCACAAAATCATCGCTCCCGCGCAAAGCGCGAACAGGGCTATCAAGATACCGATAGCTTCCTTAAGCAGTTTTTTCTTTTTTGCCGATAAAGAAAAGAGCTTGAATCGCATTATTTTGACATGATAGCACAATACGCTAATGACAGATACCAATCAACGAATGGTACTAATGATACGAATGAATACGAATAGTGCAGTTTTCATCTCTTATTCTTAGCTATTAGTTTCATTCGTGTAATTAGTATCTGTTATAATTTTATGTTAAATTATTCTCATGGAACTTAACAACAAACTTGAGGAAATTGAGGAGCTTTTTTCTCGTGGTGTCGCGGAATTCATAGATCCCGAGGGAAAATTCAAAGAAAAACTCATAAAAAAAACAAAAGGGGAGAATTCTGGAAATATCGTTATTAAATTTGGCGTTGACCCTACGCGCCCGGATATTCACTTGGGGCATGCGGTAGTTTTGCGAAAATTGCGCAAGTTTCAAGACCTCGGCTGTAAGGTGATATTTTTAGTCGGTGACTTTACCGCCACCATAGGCGATCCGTCCGGTAAAAGCAAGGTGCGTCCCGAAATCGAGCAGGCAGAAGTCGAAAAAAATGTAAAAAGCTTTCTCGACCAGGTGGGGAAAATTCTCACACTGGATACGAGTGTCTTTTCATGGATCCGAAATTCGGATTGGTTTTATGGCGTGACCGATTTGGAGCCAAAAAATGCCGTGCGCGTTTTCTTTCAGACAACGCTGGTGAATCCGAAGTCATTTATCGGTAAATCAATTCTTTTCAGCCAAACTCGGATGCAGAAGACCCATTTGAAATCGAAAGAAATTGTGAGCGTCTCTTTGAAAGGACTTCTCTGGACTCTGAAGCACATTTCGTTTAATCGTCTCGTTGAGAGAGACATGTTTCAGGAGAGGATTAAAAGAGGAGAAGAACTTTTCATGCACGAGATGATGTACCCCGTGCTTCAGGGAATAGACTCGTTTGTTTTGGGAGAGATTTTCGGCTCGTGCGACCTTGAGATTGGAGGAACTGATCAGACGTTCAATATGCTCACGGGACGGGACGTTATGAGGGTAAATCGACGGCCACAGCAAGCGGTTCTCACTGTGCGTATACTTGAAGGCACGGACGGCAAAGAAAAAATGAGCAAGAGCATGGAAAATTTTATCGGCATTACCGATTCTCCGAGCGACATGTATGGCAAGATTATGTCTATTCCGGACTCTTCCATCATCAATTATTTTACGTTGTGCACGTATACGCCACTCTCGGCAATTGAAGAAACAAAAAAGGAACTTGAAAACGGAAAGGGCAATCCGAAAAATGTCAAAATGAAATTGGCGAGGGAAACTGTCGCAATATATCACGGAGAGGACAAGGCGTCGAAAGCTCTGGAGGATTTCAGAAAAACGTTTGAGAAGGGAGAAATGCCGGAAGATGTTCCTGAAATTCAGGCGAAGGCGGGCGACGAACTTTCTTCACTGCTTTTAGAGAGTGGCTTCGTGGAATCTAAAT
>JBDTMN010000010.1 GCA_039934295.1 Candidatus Taylorbacteria bacterium
CTCAGCGTCGACAAAAAATTACAGGGGAATTTTTTGTGCGCGATGCAGGACTCGACCCTTACAGGGTCAGTACCCCAATTGGATATTTTTCTTCGAAAGCTCCAAAAATATCTCAATCGGGCTTCGAGTCCTGACGAAAGTACTCCCAGCACTTTCTCAGCGTCGACAAAAAATTACAGGGGAATTTTTTGTGCGCGATGCAGGACTCGAACCTGCGACCTTCGAAGTGTAAATTCGTTGCTCTACCAACTGAGCTAATCGCGCAATATATGAAGGAAATATAACAGGAATATACATACGTCGCAAGAAAATAGCGTAATATGAGCTTTTGGCATATAATTTTTTTAATGAAAAAAAGAATCGAGTGCAAAGTGGTTGGGCAGGTGCAGTTTGTGGGATTTCGCTATTTTACCGACAGAAAAGCGAAGCAACTTGGCATCGTGGGCACCGTAGGGAATCTCGATGACGGAAGCGTCCGTGTCATCGGGGAGGGAGAGGAAGATAAACTCAATGAGCTTGTTTCGTATCTCAAAAAAGGACCGGCATTTGCAAAAGTCGAAAATGTCGAAGTAGTGTCGACTGCTCCACAGGGTGTCTTCACAGATTTTCAGATTATCTTTTAAGCTGTATCGTGAAAAAAATTTCACTTCTTGATTCCATCGGAATTCTTTTTGAAGATGAAAACTATCTGGTGATTAATAAGCCAGCAGGTTTAGTAGTGCACTCTGACGGCAAAACTGAGCAGGAGACATTAACTCAATGGATTCTGAAAAAATATCCCGAGATGAAAGAAGTTGGTGAGCCGCTTAAAATAGAATCTAGATTCATGATTCACGATTCAAGACAAGATTCACGACAAGAGAATACAGACGATTCTTCTCCTGAATCTAAATTCATGAATCATGCGTCTACCCTTATCTACCGCCCCGGAATTGTCCACCGATTGGATAAGGAAACATCGGGGGTGTTGCTCATCGCCAAAAATCAGGAGGCGTATCTTTCGGCGAAGAAGCAGTTTCAGGGACGAGAAATAAAAAAAGTGTACAACGCCTTTATCTATGGAGAGATGAAGGAAGAAAAAGGGAAAATCGAAAGACCTATCGGGAGAAGCAAGAATGATTTCAGAAAATGGACTGCGCAAAGGGGCGCTCGGGGTGAAATGAGGGAAGCGGTTACGAACTACCGCGTCATCAAAAAATCAAAAGGTTTTTCGTATGTCGAGGTTTCGCCCGAAACTGGAAGAACCCACCAGATCCGAGTTCACTTCAAGGCAATCAATCATCCTGTTGTTTGCGACAAACTGTACGCGGAAGGCAAAGAATCCGCACTCGGATTTACACGGCTTGCTCTTCACGCCTGCTCTCTAGAATTTGTGCTCATGGGAGGCAAACGGCTCAAAGTGGAAGCTCAATTGCCCGAGGATTTTGTGCGTGCTCTCAATTTGCTTGATACTATGAGCCAGGAGCGTTATGCTATAGAAAATTATATTGAGAATATATAGGATGAGATTTTCTATCAAATCATCAATTGGAACTTTCGGATTAATTGTCGTCAACATTATTGTTTTCGTAATTTTTGGATTCACTTCATCACCTGAAAATGACGCTCAAGTATTGGGATGCTTAAAACAAAATCATCCAGAATGTGTTGCGGTATCTTCTATTGATGATTTCTCAAAATGTGCTGTCGCCAATCCTCATGGGAATCCAGATTTTTGCATCTATAACATTAAGAAAACGTGCCTAAACAGCCAGAAAGTTTTACATGACTGCTTTCCTCGTGAGGCAGAGGTGACGCAAAATTTAAGTTTTGTCCCTGCTCTATTTGGACAAGGTAAGAATCTTTATACCCTGATGACATCAATGTTTATGCATGTAGGTTGGGCACATTTGCTTAGCAATATGATATTTCTATTTTTGACGGGCATTTTCATAGAAAAAAGACTGGGCACCGTAAAATTTTTGATTTTCTATCTTCTAGTGGGAATCTGTTCAACGCTATTCTATTACGTATTTAATGAGTCAAGCGAGGTTGCCCTCCTTGGAGCATCTGGAGCAATTTTTGGATTGATGGGTGCAAATTTAATTCTTGATTTTTTCAAACCTGGACCAGATGATATGGGCACTCCGTATTTCAAAGTTCAAACTCTTGTTCTTATGATTTTTTATCAATTCGTTTTCCAGATGTTTGATCCAGGGGGAGCCATCGCATATCTAGGACACATCGGAGGATTTATTGCTGGAGTAACTCTAATTTTTTATTTTAAGAAAAAATACGACGTTTATACACCGACTCCTTCTTATTAATTTTAGCCGAATGATTTTCAAGGAGAAATGGCATGATTTGCCCGAATGGTACATCTGTGATAGATTGTCCGAACATATGGAAACAACAATTGCAAAAATTTCTCCCATTTCTCCCATTTCTCCCGTGAATATGGAAGCAAGGAAAAAGTGGGACATCCGAGCAGGGGACACGATAAAGGTATGGCAGAAAATCAAGGAGAAGGACAAGGTCAGACTTCAGCTTTTTGAAGGCTTGGTGCTTGCCGTCAAACATGGCAAGGAAGCAGGGGGAACATTTACCGTGAGAAAAATAGCGAGCGGAGTAGGGGTTGAAAAAATTTTCCCTGTGTATTCTCCTGTCATAGACAAAATTGAAATTGTAAAAAGAGCCAAAGTGCGCCAGGCGAAGCTCTACCACATTCGAAGAAAAGCCGCGAAAGAAATTCAGCGAGAAATGAGAAATATAAGAAGCGTGAAGGATGAGGAGCCGGTGCCGAACGAGGAGCCGAAAGAGGCCGTAACAGAAAAAAAAGCGGAATAATCAAAAAAGAGGCATTGCCTCTTTTTTCACAACGATTGAAATTCCGATAGTCTTTCTGCATAATACTCACATGCCCGGGTGGAGAAATTGGTAGACTTACTACCTTGAGGTGGTAGCGCCGAAAGGCATGCAGGTTCGAGTCCTGTCCCGGGCACAAATGGAAGAGCGAATTCAAAATTTAGAAAAGGAGATTGAAACCATAAAAGAGCGAAATCTCCGCGTAGAGGCAGATAAAGCTTGGGAAACAAGCAGTTTTCGGATTTTTTCCATTACCGGAATTACGTATGTCGTTGCGACTTTTGTTTTGTATTTTTTAGGCGCAAAAAATTATTTTCTAAATGCGTTAGTTCCTACAGTCGGCTATTTTCTTTCAGTGCAAACACTGCCTGCGATAAAGCGGAAGTGGATTGAGAAATTTTTGAATAGAAAATCGCAGTAGTTTTTTACCTGTTGAAAACTTTTCTTTCAGAGCGTGACATCTCATGGTAATATAGTACCTATGGTTACACCAGAACTTTTAGATTATATAAAAGGAGCGAAACAGCGCGGTGTGGGCGACGACGCTATTCGAGGAGTGCTCACAAAGAACGGCTGGAAGCAAACCGACATTGAAGAAGCATACAATCTTACGCCGAAAGAAATTTTTGCAACAGAGCCACCTCCAACGTCGAGACAGTTTCTCTCCGAGAAAAACTCTCCTCCGAAAGAGACAATCTCGCAACGGATGAATCTCGCGCCCGCGCAACCTCGCAAAAGTAGGTGGAAGGGACTTTTGATAACGCTCATCATTCTTCTTCTTTTGGCGGGAGGGGCAGTATTTGGATACTACAATTTTAGCGAATATTTTGATTTTCATCCGGAGAAAAAAATTTTTCAATCAGTTTTCAATCTAGCGGAGGTCACGGGTGCAACTGCCGACGGTTTTTTGTTGGTAAAGAGCGAGGGCACCGACGTTAAAATTTCCGTAGAAGGAGCTTTTTTCAAGCCAGCTGTCAATCAATTCAAAGAAACGGGTAAGGTGATTCTCGATGTGTTCTATACCCCTCCCGCTACTTTCGAGCCGAGTGATGTCGCTCCGAGCCCGATACAATTAACAGTTTCTCTCGATACGAGGATACTCGACAATGTTCTCTATTTGAGACTTGACCCAGTCTCCTCGCTCGGTGACCTTGGAAAAATGGGGTTCGATACTCTTAAGGGTCAGTGGATTAAGGTGCCCTTAAAGGAAGCCGAGGAGCTTTCGAAGGAAAAGGTTCTTCCGGAGGCCGATAAATTTGCGCCCCTTAGCAATGAAGATGTGGACGCGATAAACAAAAAGTACGCAAATGTGGACAGGCTCATTATTGATAAAAAAGGCAAAGAAACGCTAAATGGTGAAAGCACGAGCTACTACGTTTTTCACCTGAATCCCGAGATGCGATCTTTTCTTAAAGAGTTGCTCGACGAGTCATTGGTCAAGAAGGGCGCGAGCGCGCAAGACACGACAGACGCAAATACGAAATTTGACGAAAGTTTTGCCTCGCTTCTCGATCACAAAGTCGAGATGTGGATTGCCAAGGACGGTCTGCCTCGCAAAATTACGTTTGAGGCGACAGTCAAATCTCCCGCGACTGAATTTTCGGAAAGTAAGGAATCGCAAGTAAACAGTGAGGCAAGTTTCAAAGATTTCAACAAAGATATTACCGTTGATGCTCCACTTGAATCAAAGACTTTCGATGAAATATTGCAGACCATATTCGCCTCACCCACGGTGCCCATATCAGCCACATCTTCTCCAACGATGACCGGCTCGACCACAATACCGGCGTCAACAACCTCTTCTCCAACTCTCTAGATTTTCCCTAATTGCCATTTTTTTTCGACGTGGTAATCTAAATTCACGAAAGTTAACGAGTAATTTTTGATATGGTGACTATGGTGTAGCGGTAGCACACGAGCTTGTGGAGCTCTTAGTTTGGGTTCAACTCCCAATAGTCACCCCAAAATAATGAGATAAAGACGCTAGTGTTTAGCGATTATATTTTGGGAGTGAGTATTGTGAGTTGAAAGACGGAGGCGGTATACAAGAGAGCTTCTCTGCTTGTCGCCGAGTCGGGGTCGAGAGTACTTTGGCTTTTGACATTTTTCATGTCAAAAGACTTAGTAACTCGTGACCAACTCCCAATAGTCACCTCAATATAGCTCAACGGGGCTTTTAATTAGGGCTTATAAAAGCTTTATAAATAAGGGTTTTATGCTTATATGTCACTTTATCATCAAAAAGTTGACTTATTGGATGGACTATGTTAACCTAGTCAACATAAGATGGTTTATTGGTTAAATAAATCTATAGAAAATGACATTCAATAAAAATCATCCATACGACGACTTACCCAAACTTCCCCCTACTAGCGACTTAAGAGCGGAAAGATTTTCCTCTGCCCTAGTTAAGGCTCGGGCTGAACTCGCAGAATTAAAAGGTTACCTTCATTCTATTCCGACAAATCCCATGCTTATTATCTCACCTTCAATTTTACGTGAGTCTATTGCCAGTTCAGAGATAGAAGATATTCACACAACACTTGTTGATGTACTGCAAACTCAATTATTGTCAGATGAAATAAAAGGTTCAGGGGCAGATAAAGAAGTTTTGCGATATCGTGACGCGCTTGTTTGGGGTTTTGAAAAAATGAACGAGACAAGTATCTCTACTCGACTTATTTTAGGTGTTCACAAAAAATTGATGCCACATCTTCCCGAGGAATATCGAAAGGACCAGAATTATATTGTTGACAGAGCCTTGGGAGAAAAGTTGTATACGCCCCCATCTCCAACTGAAATATCACGACTTATGTATAACTGGGAAAACTTTGTCAATAATTCTGTCGATCACTTAGACCCCCTTATTAAATGTGCAATTGCCCACTATCAATTTGAAGCAATCCACCCTTTTGCTGATGGGAATGGGAGAACAGGTAGAATTCTCATTGTTCTCCAGCTCATTAAGGAGGGTTTGCTTCCATTGCCCACATTGTTCATCAGCGGTTATTTAATCAAACACAGAAGTGATTACTATAAGCACCTTCGTGAAATTACCTATTCAGGTGAGTGGGGCGGGTACATTTCTTTTATGCTTGATGCTTTTTATCATCAAGCTTTTGAGACTAAACGAGTTTTGCTCTCAGCTAAATATGCTTATGATTCATTTAAGAAAATACTCAAGATTGAACATTCATCGATTTATTCTGCTGATCTAGTTAACTCACTATTCTCTTTTCCAGTTATTAATCCAAATAAATTAGCCAAAGAATTGGGAACCCATAGGGTTACTGCTAGTAAGTATCTGAAGGCAATGACAAAAGCTGGATTATTGCGTGAGTATAAATCAGGTACATATCACCTGTATTTAAATTTCCGGCTTATGGATGCCATGCAAAATAAATAAAAATTAAAAGTTAAATATAAAGATATATGGAAAAGAGAAATGTAAAAAGTGCGGAAGTGAAAATATTATTATGGTTGAGTACGATATGATGCACCCGGAACATTACGATGGTGTAAGCGAAATAGATTGTCAAGATTGCACGACTCGAATTGGACGTTGGTCAGGTAAAGAATTAGATAAAGGTGAATCCGAAAAAAGAACTGGCAGGAAATAAATCATAAACAAATGACAAGCAGGAATCGCGCTTTTTCAAATTTGGAAACTTGCTCCAACACAACCTCTGATTAACATGAAAAAAATTTTGCTTGCATGTCTTTGCTTGGTGGCTGTCGTTTCATCAGTTTTGCTTTACAAAATAAATTTTACCGAAAAAATAGTTTCGGAAACTCGTCTTGTGGCTACCGTTTCTCCCACGGCTTACGAGACACAAAAAGCAAAACCCGTAACCCACATATCCATTAGACCAGAGAAAATTTATCCGGGCGACCCAGTTTTTATCACCATTGACTCTCCCGAGACTGTCAAAGAATTATTTTTCGACAAACAGAAAATTTCGGTTTTTGAATATGAAGGCAAGCCTCGAGGACTCTCTGCCATAAACTTTTCCGAAACAAATTTGCTTCATGAGGTGAAAGTAATTTTCACGGATGGGCAGATTGCTACAACTTCCGTGGCGATAGCGCCCCGAGCGAAGATAGAAAGGCCGGTAGGCATTCCGGAAAAGTTGGGAGGCAATACGAAAGAGGCGGGGAAGGCGCTTGTCACAAATTTGGCGATTGAAAATGCCGTTCTTGCAGACATAGAAACGACGGAGGCAATTTTGTGGAAAAACGCTTTTCAGTTTCCTCTCGACGATGTTTTTGTTACTGACCCGTACGGCTACAATCGCGATACGGTCGGGCAAACAATAGTACACAAAGGAACGGATTTTCGCGCCGTCGAGGGCACCAAGGTGATGGCAATGAACGCAGGTGTCGTGCGTCTAGCGAGGCAGTTCACGGTATATGGGAACACTATCGTTATTGACCACGGGCTTGGTGTCGCCACTCTCTATATGCACCTCTCTAAAATCAATGTGAAGAATGGGGACACGGTCACAAGAGGACAGGTAATAGGTGCGAGCGGGGAGACTGGGTACGCAGAAGCTCCGCATTTGCATATAAGCGTAAAGATAAAAGGTATTTCTATTGACCCTATGACATTTCTCGGGTTTTTCTCAAATCAGAGCGAATAAAGAACGGATGAGCATAGCTCGATTGCTAGTTTTTTTCAACTGTTCACAACTGGTTTTGCTATTTGTAGTCGTGGTATACTAGTTGCACTAGTTTGAAACTTACTAGTGAGGGTTGTATTTATACAGAGAACATCCCCAACCCCTTTCTTAATACCAAACAGAGTTACTATCAATCTATGAGTAACACAACTTCAATCAAAGACAGCAGTATCAAATTGAGAAACAGTATTTCTCACACGTTGTATAAGAATGTCCTTAAGCCGGTATTTTTCCGACGGGATCCCGAAGCCGTCCACGACCGCATGACTGGGCTCGGTGTGAGTCTTGGCCATTTCGCGTTGGGAAGGAAAATTACTTCCGGGCTCTTTGGCTATGAAAATGCGATGCTGAACCAAGAAATTCTGGGAATTAAATTCAAAAATCCCGTGGGCCTCTCCGCCGGCTTTGATAAAAATGCTCAATTGACGGACATACTGCCCTCGGTTGGTTTCGGCTTTGCCGAAGTCGGCTCGATTACGGGGGAGCCCTGCCTCGGGAATCCGAAGCCAAGACTGTGGAGGCTTCCGAAATCCGAAAGTCTCGTAGTGTACTATGGTTTGAAAAATGACGGATGCGAGGCGGTAGCAGAAAGACTCAAGGAAAAGCATTCGACAATTCCAATCGGCGTGAGTATTGCCATGACGAACTGCAAAGAAAATGTGTGCTTGAAAAATGGAGTTGAAGATTTTGCGAAGGCCTTTAAGGTAATGGAATCATTGGGGGATTACGTAACGGTAAACATCAGTTGTCCGAACACAGACGCGGGACAGCCTTTCATTGCTCCGCATAAGCTCGACTACCTTTTTGATATTCTCGATGAGATTCCGACTCAAAAACCTATTTTCATAAAACTTTCGCCTGATTTGTCACATAGCGAGATTGGCGCTCTCCTCGATGTTGCCCGCAAGCACAGAATCCATGGAATTATTTGTACAAATTTGACAAAAAAAAGAAGCAATCCAAAAATTGTTGATGAGAATGTTCCTGAAGTCGGCGGAATAAGCGGGAAAGTGGTAAAAGATTTGTCCGATAAATTGCTCGCTTATGTCTACAAAAAAGAAGGCGCTCGGTTCGTGCTCATCGGTTCCGGTGGGGTAAGAAGCGCAGAAGACGCATACAGGAAAATTAAACTCGGCGCGTCTCTGGTGCAGATGATAACGGGAATGATTTTTGAAGGTCCGCAGGTGGTGAGCGAAATCAATCGAGGATTAGTAGAACTCTTGAAAAGAGATGGTTTCAAAAATGTTGGGGAGGCAATCGGCGCGGAAAACTGTTAAGATGAGAGCGTATGACAAAAAAAATTTTCATCACAAGAAGAATTCCCGAAATAGGAATCAATAGACTCAAAGACCGCGGATACGAAGTGGACATAGGAAAGTGGATTGACCCGCCTACCTCTAAAGAGATAATTAAGTATCTTAAATATAAGCCTTACGATGCGGTAGTCACGCTTCCCACAGACCCAATTAACCGAGACGTGTTTGACGTCGCGCCTCAAGCGAAGATTTTTGCCAACTACGCAGTTGGTTTTGATAATATTGACCTTACAGAGGCGAAAGCGCGCGGAATTATGGTTACTAACGCCGCCGGTTCCTCGAGCTATCCTGTCGCCGAGCATGCGATGGCGCTCATCTTCGCGCTCTCGACAAGAATCGTTGAGGGCGATCGATTTATGAGGGAAGGGAAGTTTCGTGGCTGGAGACCGGAGCTTTTTATTGGGGAGGACGTGCATGGCAAAACGCTGGGTATTGTCGGCACGGGAAAAATTGGAGAAATAGTGGCTTCGATGGCGCATAAAGGTTTCGGCATGGACATTTTGTATTATGATATAAAAAGAAATGAAGCGATTGAAAGAAATGACTCGGCCCAGTTTGTCCCCACAGTCGAGGAAATCTTAAAAAGAAGCGACGTGGTTACGCTTCACGTCCCACTCAATGATTCGACGCGCCATCTTATTAACGAAAATCATTTAAAAATGATGAAGCCCACCGCGCTTCTCGTGAACACTTCTCGCGGGGGAGTGGTAGATGAAGTGGCACTTGTGAGAGCTCTCAAAGACAAAGTAATTAGGGGAGCGGGACTCGACGTGTTTGAATTTGAGCCGAAGCTTGCGAGGGGTTTGTCGAAACTTCAAAATGTTATTCTCACTCCGCACATCGCTTCTGCTCGACAGTCGGCAAGGGACGCTATGGCCATTTCAGTTGCGGAAAATATTGTGAGCTTTTTTGAAACGGGGAAAGCCCTCAATCCAGTGTACTGAAAAGAGTGTAACGTCTGAAAAGAGGGCAGGTGTAAGGTTTAAGGTGTTAGTATGAAAAGAGAGAAGAAAAAAATGGAAAATAAAAAAATCATATGTCTCATTGTGCTTGACGGCTGGGGTTACCGCGAAGACAAGAAAAATAATGCGATTGCTTCCGCCAAGAAGCCGTTTTTTGATTCGCTGTTGCTGAAATACCCCCATGCGCTCCTCCAAGCTTCCGAAAAGTATGCCGGTTTGCCCATGGGTCAAATGGGCGACTCCGAGACCGGGCATCATGTAATCGGCGCGGGGAGGATTCCGGAATCGGACCTGTCTCGCATTTCTCGAGCGATAGCGAGCGGAGAATATGGGAGAAGCCCGAGCTTCAAACGGCTTTTTGAACATGTGAAAAAAAATAATTCAGTCTTGCATGTTCAGGGGATGCTCGGTCCCGGAGGCATTCACAGCCATACCGACCACCTCTACTCATTTTTGCGCGCCGCCAAGGAGGCAGGAATCGCAAAAGTCGCCATTCATGTTTTTACCGACGGACACGATACTCCTCCTCAATCCGCCGCAGGATATATCCGCGAGTTGCAGGATTTTCTCGACAAGCTCGGTTTAGGTTTTATCGCCACGATTACGGGGAGATACTATGCAATGGACCGTGACAACAATTGGGACAGAGTAAAAAGGGCGGAGGAGGCGATTTTTGAATGCAAAGGCGCAGTGTGCAGTCCCAAAGATGGCGCGCTCTACATAGATGAACTGTATGAGAAAAAACATATTGATGACAATGTAATCGAGCCCATCGTCTGCCTAGATGAGAAAAATAATACGTGTGGAATAAAAGAAAATGACGGAATCTTTTTCTTTAATTTCAGGCCGGACAGGGCGCGCATGATTTCGAAACTCATTTTGGACCGCGCGAAAAAAAGCAATATCTATTTTGCCACAATGACCGAATACGACAAAGGTTTGAAAACTGACGTGGTGTTTCCCGCAATCGCGCTTCCCAACACGTTGGGAGAGGTGATATCGGCGCACTCTTTGAAGCAGGCGCATGTTGCCGAGTCGGAGAAATTTGCCCACGCGACCTATTTTCTAAACGGAGGGAGGGAGAAGCCGTATGAGGGTGAGGAAGATAGTTTAATTCCGAGCGTCAAGGAAGTGAAAGGCGTAAAGATTCACGGGTATGATGAGGTGCCGGAGATGCGAGCGGAAGGCGTCGCGGATGAAGCAATTCGACAGATCGAGAAAGCCACAGATTTTATTTTTGTAAATTTTGCCAATGCCGATATGGTGGGGCATACTGGGAATGTTCCTGCGATTATAAAAGCGATTGAAACTTTGGATGGGGCGCTTTCGCGAGTGATTTCCGCGCTTTTAAAAGCCGGAGGAGTAGCTTTAATTACCGCCGACCATGGCACTGCGGAATTGAATATTGACCCGAAGACAGGCCTCAAGCACACGTCACACACACTCAATCCCGTTCCCGTCATTCTTACCAAGGAAGGCGCGAAATTAAAAGACGGGGGATTGGCGGACGTTGCTCCGACGATTCTTTCGCTTTTTGGAATAGAGAAGCCGAAAGAAATGACGGGGGAGAATCTTATCGAGTGAAATTGTATCCTCACACTACTTTTTATGTCTATCTTGAAATCAAAAGCTCAAATAATTGCAACCATAGGACCTTCCTGTTCAGCCGTTCCCGTTCTTTCCGAAATGATTTCACACCAAATGGATGTTGGTCGGCTCAATTTGTCCTGGGGAGGATTTGATGAGCACACGCGATATATTGAGGCTATCCGTGAGGCAGGAAAAATCGCGGGAAGAAAGATACTGATTCTTCTTGATTTGCCGGGACCTAGGATTCAGACTGGAGGAATTCACACCTACGATAAGGAAGCGACTTCAGTTCTCACCGACGAGGACAAAAAATGTATTCAGTTTGCCGTCGACCAAAAAGTTGATTACATCGCTCTCTCTTTTGTCGGAGACGAAAAAGATGTTTTGGAGTGCAGAGACGTAATCAAAAAATGCGGGGGCAGACAACCTGTCGTGTCCAAAATCGAGCGAAAGAAGGCGCTCCAAAATCTCGATAGCATTGTCTCGATTTCCGACGCTCTCATGGTGGCGCGAGGGGACTTGGGCGGAGAAATTCCTCTTGAGCAAATTCCTTTCGCTCAAGCGGAAATAATTCAAAAAGCAAAGACGGCGGGAAAGCCCTCGATCACGGCGACGCAGATGCTTATTTCCATGATGGATAAAGTGACGCCGACGAGAGCGGACGTAACCGATGTGGCAAACGCCATACTCCAAGGCTCTGACGCGGTGATGCTCTCGGAAGAAACCGCCGTCGGAAAGTTTCCCATAGAAGTAATCACGATGATGGAGAAAATCGTCGTTGAGGCGGAAAAACATATGAAGGGTATTTTGCATGTGAACCCTTTATAACAGGAACTATTTTTATGCCTATCATTAAATCATTAGACGCTTTTGAGATTCTTGATTCAAGGGGGCATCCCACTTTAGAAGTGGTGTGCGAGTTGGAAAAGAATGTTGTAGCTCACGCATCCGTGCCGTCGGGCGCGAGCACCGGTGTGCACGAAGCGTTTGAGCTTAGAGATGGAGACGCGAAAAGATACGAGGGACTGGGAGTCTTGAAGGCAATTCTCAATGTGAAGAGCGAAATTGCGGAGAATGTTCGGGGACACGAATTTGACCAAAGAACGCTTGATGACACACTTGTGAAGCTTGATGGCACGGAGAATAAATCTCGTTTGGGAGCCAATGCTATTCTCGGTGTTTCTTTGGCATTTGCACGGGGGAACGCGCAAGAAAAGAAAATCGAGCTCTTTGAATATTTAGGCTCGCTCGCGGATAACACCCATTTTTCTTTACCCCAGCCCATGCTGAATGTCATAAATGGAGGCAAGCATGCTGACAGCGGACTTGATATTCAGGAGTTTATGATTGCTCCGCAAGGGTTCGATACCTTCCGAAGAAAAATGCAGGCGGCGGAAGAAATTGTCTCTTCGCTTAAAAAAATTCTGGAAGAAAAAGGGTATCCGACAAGTGTCGGAGATGAGGGCGGTTTTGCGCCCAAACTTTCGTCAAACGAAGAGGGGTTTGAATTGCTTATGGGTGCGATTGAGCGAGCGGGGTATCGTAGCGATGAGACGAAACTTGCCATTGACGTCGCGGCTTCGAGCTTTTACAAAGATGAAAAATATCATTTGAAAATTGACGGCAAGAAAAAAAGTGAAACGAGTGAAGGAATGATTCGGTGGTACGAAACATTGGTTGAAAAATACCCCTTAATTTCGATTGAGGACGGCTTTGCCGAAGATGACTGGCAGGGGTTCACCGATCAAATGAAAAAGATGGGAGAAAAAATTCAAATCGTCGGGGACGACCTGACGACGACGAATGTGAAGAGAATACAGACTGCCATTGAGAAAAAAGCCATAAATTCCGTGCTCATAAAACTCAATCAAATCGGAACACTTTCGGAGACGTTAGATGCCATTCAATTGACTAAAAAGCAGGGCTGGACGCCTTTCGTGTCTCATCGTTCGGGTGAGACAACGGATACCTTCATCGCGGACCTCGCAGTCGGACTTTCATGCCCGTATATAAAATCTGGGGACTTAATCCGTGGTGAGCGGGTATGCAAATATAATCGACTGATGGAGATAGAGGATATTCTCACAAATCATCAACGCGGGGGAAGTAAAAATTTTTAGATTTCGAGCAAGGCGATATCGAGCAATTTTCTTTTTACTCAAAACAATATTCCATGATTATTTTAATTTCATTCGCCACATTTGTCTTCACTCTTTTGGGCGGACTGTTCGCGCTTCGGCTTAAGGACAAGCTCCATCTCATTCTCGGTTTTTCCGCCGGTGCGGTGATTGCTGTGGCTTTTTTCGACCTGATTCCCGAGGCGCTCGAACTCGGAGAAACATTTTTCGAAAACGGAACGATTCTTGCCATTACTGCTCTGGGTTTTCTCTCGTATCTTGTTCTTGACCGGTTGGTTTTTATTCACGCTCATGCTCACGATGAAGGCGATGAAAATGGACATAAGGCGCACACGCATCGGGGTATTCTCGGCGCGGGAAGTCTTTGCATCCACAGTTTTCTTGATGGCGTTGCCATTGGACTCGCCTTTCAGGTTTCGACAGCGGTGGGAGCTATTGTGGCAGTTGCCGTTTTGACGCACGATTTTTCGGATGGAGTGAATACTGTGAACCTCATTCTCAAAAATAAAGGCGAAGGTCGTCACGCTTTTCGCTGGCTCATTGCCGATGCTGTCGCTCCTGTTTTGGGCGCCGTCTCTACGCTCTTTTTTGCCGTTCCGGAGCAGGGCTTGAGCATTATTCTCGCCCTTTTTGCGGGCTTTTTTCTCTATATCGGCGCGAGCGATCTTATTCCGGAGAGCCATCACGCGCATCCGAAATTCCTGACGACGGCTCTGACCATTGCGGGCGCTGGCGTGCTCTATGTGGCTATACATTTTGCGGGGGTCTAGTCGTTGGGAGACATTCTCTGAAGCGAAGATGAATTTGGATTACGCCCGCCCGTGCCGAAGCCACGTTCGGGCAGGCCCGCCCGTACCCCCGTCCGAACGGATGTCTCCGCCAGAACCCGTCCGAACGGAATTTCGTCCGGGCGGATGACTCTGTCGGGCTGGCAGCCGGGCGGGGAAGCCACGTTCGGGCAAGCCCGCCCGTACCGAAACGGCACGTTCGGGCAGGGATTATGGAATCTAAGATGTCGCCTTCTTCTTTTTTAAAGAAGAAGGCGACTTTTTTATAAAGGATTCAGCCGATTCTGATGTACCCCGTAGTGAATTTTGGCATTGCGGGAAGCGCATGTGAGGGGTGCCAAAATCTACTACGGGGTTATCCCCACTTTTTTTAAGTATTGCCAATGCTTCTATGATAAAATATGGCTTATGCGAAGGCGATTACAAAATACGGCCGGGGGTTTTTCAACTATTTTTTCTTTTTTAGTATTCGGAGCCACCTGTTGTATTTCTCTCTTCTCTTACTCTCTCCAAGAAGGATACCTAACAAGTGTTCTCACCGCTCTTCCTTCTCCTCTTGGCATTCATGTAGCGAATGGGGAAGGTAATTATGCCGCGTCCGTTGCGGACGCGGCCCTCTCCCCGCAATCTCTCTCGCTCTCCTCTCCTCCCATCACCCAAAACCCAATCTACGTTCCCCAATTCAATCTTGAAGAAGTCACCGAGTCTTACGCAACCTATCTCAACGCGCTCTACGTCTCTCTTCAAAATCAATTCACTACTCTCTCCCACCTCGCAATCATCGAAACAGCTCCTGTCGCAAGCTTCGTGAGCACTTTCGACAATCCGAGAGAAAAAATTAACTCCACCGTCCTCTCCGAAGACATTCCTGCCGATTCTTCACTCGCATCTCTTCCCCTTGCAGACGCTTCACTCGCATCTGTCCCTCTTGCTCTCGCAGACATCTCACTTTCCGACACCGCTTCACAACCCGCACGCTTATCCTGGTGGCAGAAGTTTCGATGCGTCATTGACCCCTTTGTTCCCTGGGCCACTCCCTCCTATTGTCCCAAAAAGAGCGAGCCCAATGTCTCCATTACTACAATCACGAACTCCGTAGCTTCAGTCACAAACTCTGTCGCTACAGTTACCGACTCTCTCTCGCTCACCCTGTTGAACTGGTGGCAGAAACTTCGATGTTTCGTCGACCCCTTCATGCCCGGAGCCACACCTGCATATTGTCCGAAACCAACCGTGCAAATCACGCCTGCGCCCATCTCTTCCCCCACGCCTTCTCCTCTCTTTTCTCTTTTTCAGAACAACCCGTCTACCACAAACATCACCCAAAACCCTACCTACTACACCACCTACACTACGCAAGGTGTCCCACAATCCTACGTCGACGCTCTTTTCACGAATCTCCAGAACCAACTCTACGGTCTTGCTCTCCACGAATCCCTCCAGACCGACCGAATTTTTGACAGTATCAGACGCTCAAACTCAAGCTCTAACTCAAATTCGAATTCAAATTCAGGCGGAAGCAGTGGAAGCGGAGGCACCCTCACCTCTCTCGATGCTTCCGGAGGCACAACAGGTCTCTCCTTTACCGGAGGCCCGATTACCACTTCAGGAACGCTTACCCTAAATGGCACCCTTGCCACCACAAATGGAGGAACTGGCACCTCCACCTCTCCTTCGCAAGGACAGCTTCTTCTCGGCAACGCTCTTGGAGGATATGACCTTGTCGCAACTTCGTCTCTCGGCATCGTCGGTGGGGGAGGAGGCATAACTGACTTGTCCACATTCACCACCGACGATCTTTCCCAAGGCTCAACAAATCTGTATTCGCAGTGGTTGACTTCCGGCTCCAACATATTTTACAATGCGGGCAATGTTGGCATTGGCACCACTACTCCCCAATTTGATCTTGACGTAGATGGCACTGCTCGCTTCGGCTCTCTCGTTACCGGAGGACAGACGATCGGTGGAGACTTTGCCGTAACAGGGAATACTACCTTGGACACATTGAACGGACTTCTCTTTGGCACGAACGGTCTCGTGGGAGCTGTTGCAACTTCTTCTCTCAACATTAATTCTGACAATCTCGTCCAAGGTTCCACCAATCTTTTCTTTTCCAATACTCTCGTCAATTCTTTCGTGAACGGCTCAACTACTATTCCCAAGACGTACACGGCCAACACCTTCACCGGCAATCAAACGTTCAATGGTTCCAACCTTTTCGGAGGCGCGGCTACATTCAACGGAGGACTCTCCATTGATGCATTGAACGGACCTCTTCAAGCCAATAACGGCACAGTCTCTGCCACCACATCAATCGGAGTGCTCTATGGAGGCACTGGAACTTCTACTCCTCCCTCACTCGGACAGCTTCTTCTTGGAAATGCATCCGGAGGATATGACCTTGTAGCGACTTCATCGCTGAACATTACCTCGAATCTCGCTAGCGTCTCCGGAACTCTCGGTATTGCTAACGGTGGCACCGGCGCGACTTCATTCGGACAGGGTTGGCTGTTTTCAAGCGGAGGCACAGGAGCGCTCTCGGCTTCGTCTTCTCCGACCGTTGCATACTTGACGGCGACCTCTACAACTGCGACCTCGACGTTTGCGGGAGGCATACGAGCTTCATGTTTTTCAGTCGACGGCATCACTTGTATAACTGGAGGAGGTGGAGGAGGGTCGGGCACAGTGGGCTCTGGCACAACGGGACAGATTCCTTACTACGCGGCGAACGGAACGACTTTGACCGCGACTTCATCGATCTTTCTCGCGCAGAATGGGAGAGTTGGGATTGGAACGGTGAGTCCTCAAGCTCTTCTTGATGTAGGCGGTTATGGAAGTCCTGTGTTTTCAGGAACGGCACTTGTTGTAAAAGCCAACAACACGAGTATCGGAGGCATTGAGGTATCTAACGCGGGAATTGGTGGGTATTCCGCACTATCGCTCTATGGAAGTGGTAGTGCGAGCGTGTCTATTTTACAGGGGACAGGGACAAATTTCGGCACGATTTTTGGCCTTAGTAACTTTGCTACTGCCCAAGTGGTCGCAACCAATAATCTGATTCTTAAAACAAACGCGGCGAACCCAATGCTTTTTGCAACCAACAACACAGAAAGGATGAGAATATTATCGAATGGCAACATTGGCATTGGCACCACGTCTCCTTGGCGCACGCTCTCCGTAAACGGCTCATCTGATTTAGGAACAAACGCTCTCGCCGGTTCATTTACCGCAACTTCCTCTAACGCCACTTCAACATTTGCGGGAGGAATAACGTCACCTTGCTTCTCAATCGACGGCATCACTTGTATAACTGGAGGAGGTGGAGGAGGGTCGGGCACAGTGGGCTCTGGCACAACGGGACAGTTCCCTTACTTCGCTGCGAATGGCACGACTTTGACGGCCACGTCATCCTTGTTTCTCGCATCATCGGGGAATGTGGGGATTGGTACTATAACTCCGAGCGGACAATTGTCCATAAATATCAATAGGGCTAACAGTGGGTATAAAACATGGGACGTTAGTAGTCAAGGTGTGTTCGATGGGTATCAAAACACTAGTGATAGCGTCAAAAGGATTTTGGATATAGTGGCTATCGGATCACAGGACGGAACCCAAGGAGGTGGTGTAATTCGTTTTATTACAAATCCAGCAACATCTAATACAGGTGTTGAGGCGATGAGGATTGATAGGACAGGCAACATCGGCATTGGCACCACTACTCCTCTCGCAAAACTTTCCGTGAAAGGTGCGGGTTCCACAACAGGCGTGAATTTCCAGACGACCAATTCAAGTGACACTCCTTTATTTACCATTTTAGATAGTGGCAACGTCGGGATTGGAACTTCTGCTCCTCAACAGCAACTAACTCTTTCAGGTACTTCAAGTGTAAGTATGCTTACAGAAATATTTTCAAACGATACAGCATCCGGAGGTATTTTGGGATTGAAAGCAAGAGGAACATTAGGAACTCCAGCAGTGCCACAAGCTAACGATAATCTCTTTAGTATTGGAGCGGGAGGATACAATACTGTGACTATGTACAACTACAATAAAGCATTTTTTGGTATGAAAGCTTCACAAACTTGGACTTCAACTGCTAATGGTACATATATGACTTTTGAAACAACTCCTAATGGTTCAACTACTCGAGCAGAAAGAATGAGAATTACGGATGCAGGCAACATCGGCATAGGCACCACTACGCCATCGGCAAAACTCCAGATATCTTCTGATACTTCTATTTTGCGCCTCTCAAGCTCGGTGGGGACAAATGGTTTTGACTTTGCTAGAAGTACAGTAACAGGAGGGCTAGAAATACAGGGCAATCAAGTAGGATTTAATAATATTATTCTCGCGCCTACTTCCGGCAACGTCGGCATCGGCACCACCTCCCCATGGCGCACGCTCTCCGTAAACGGCTCATCTGATTTAGGAACGAACGCTCTCGCGGGTTCATTTACCGCAACTTCCTCTAGCGCTACTTCAACATTTGCCGGTGGAATACGAGCTTCATGTTTTTCAATTGACGGCATCACTTGTATAACTGGAGGAGGTGGAGGAGGGTCGGGCACAGTGGGCTCTGGCACAACGGGACAGTTCCCTTACTTCGCTGCGAATGGAACAACCTTGACCGCGACTTCGTCAATCTTTTTGGCGACATCGGGGAATGTGGGGATTGGTACAACGACACCTGGATCAAAACTAGTAGTTTCTTCCGCTTCTGGCGGTACAGCTCCATGGTTTACTCCCGATCTCTTGATTCAGGGTCCAGGGGCCGGAGTTTATATGCAAAATACTGGTGCTGGAGGGGGCTTTGGACACGTAGGGGTTGGGGGTACCTCAGGAAGTCTTATAATGTCTTTCCCAAGCACTAAGACATTACAATTTCAGTCTACTGACGGGTCAATCTTCAATCCGAGGATGGTAATTGATGGAGTGACCGGCAGCGTAGGGATTGGAACTTCTGCTCCTCAACAGCAGCTAACTCTTTCAGGTACTTCAAATGTAAGTATGCTTACAGAAATATTTATAAACGATACAATATCCGGAGGTATTTTGGGATTGAAAGCAAGAGGAACATCAGGAACTCCAGCAGTGCCACAAGCTGACGATAATCTCTTTAGTATTGGAGCGGGAGGATACAATACTGTGACTATGTACAACTACAATAAAGCATTTTTTGGTATGAAAGCGTCACAAACTTGGACTTCAACTGCCAATGGTACATATATGACTTTTGAAACAACTCCTGCTGGTTCAACTACTCGAGGAGAGAGAATGAGAATTACGGATGCAGGCAACATTGGTATCGGGACGACGAATCCCAGCACAAACAAACTCGTAGTCGTCGGAGACATTCGAGTGGGCACCTCCGGAACCAACGGATGTCTCCAAGGATTTGGTGGCGCAGCTCTAGTTGGTTCTTGTTCTTCCGACATCAGATTAAAAAAAGACATCATTCCTTTCACTAGCGTTTTGGATAAGTTTACACAATTGCAACCCGTCTCTTACTCTTGGAGAAATGATGAATTCCCTGATCGTGGTTTTGGCACAAGCAGAGTATCGGGACTCATCGCGGATGATGTGCAAAATATCTTTCCAGAACTCGTAGGGGAAGACAGCCAAGGGTACAAGACAGTGAGCTACGGAGTTGGTTTGCAGATGCTTTCAATCGAGGCCATCAAGGAGCTAAAAGAACGCAACACCTCCCTCGCTTCTCTCGCCTCCACAACCGCAGAGTCACTTTCAACGAACGTCGGACTTTTGAATTCTTCCCTCTCTACATCTCACCAGACAGTTTCGAGTCTAGCTTTAGCTCTTGACGCAACTGACAAGAAAGTGAACGAAAACTTCAGCTCTCTTGACTCTAAGATTGCCGATATCGCAAGTACTACCAAAAATCTAGCATCATCACTCCTCACTCTCGACTCCGCGCTACCCTCTACGCTTGCCTCTACCCTCACCGCAAGCTCCACCTTCATAACATCCATCGCTTCCTCAACCGCTCTCCTTATTGCTTCTTCAACTGCCGACACCCTCGCTTCATCATCCCCATCGTTCATCACTCGAGTTGCTTCTGCTGTGCAAGAGCTTGTGCAGTCGGCGGGCGAATGGGCTCTCACCAAAATCACTGCCACTTTGGCAGTCTTCACTCACGTGGAGACGCAGACCTTGAAAACCGAAACCGCAGAGGTGACGAAGGGGCTGGAGATGACTGATGCGGCAACAGGCTCGGTGTATTGCGTCATCATCAAGAATGGAGATTGGGATAAGCGAGCGGGTTCGTGCAACTCGGCAACTTCGACCGCGCCAATTTCAATACCTCCGACAGTCGATTCTCCGGATACATCGAATTCTTCCGATTCTCTCCCAAAAGAGTCTTCCAATGAGTCTGCGGATGCGACTACATCGACAACTACGACCGAGATATCTGCGGAACAATCTGAGGGCGACACCTCAACTACCACGTCAGACGAGGGCGAAAATCCTTCGGCCCCTTCCGAAATTTTGACTCCATCTATTCCGCAATCGTCTGCTGAAACAGAGTCTTCTCCATCTGAAGCTATTCCTTCCGTTTCCGAACCAGTGTCCGAAGACACAGGTCGCTCCGAAAGTGCCGAAACGTCGTGAAAAATGTCAAGGTTAAACCTTGACATAGCGGTTAAAAAATAAATGAGATACTATAGCGCAATGGAAAGAGATGAAAAAAAGCGTGGAAGTATCGAGGTGCAGGATATTTATTTTGGAAAAGTCGGGCATTCCATCAAGAATCCGGTTGCAAAATGGCTGATTGATATTATTTGGAGCGACAGGGTAAGAAAGAAGGAATACGTTTTCAAATTTTTCGCGCTCTCATTTGCCGATTCCGAAGTTCCCTGGTACACGAACTTCATGAACGAATTTTTCTCTAAGCAGAAAGTGAAATGTTACTTCAACAAGAACAACGACACTTTTATTATCTATCCAGTAATAGGAAATTCACATCCCGAAACGTTTATAGAAATACCTAAAAAAGCGAATACGTATGTTCAGTCGAGGAAAGAAGTCTGGGAGAAAGTGAAGGGGTGGAAACTTGACCCGCTGTCGGTAAAGAAAGAAGAGGCAGGGGGGATGTTTAGTTTGGAGTTCAAAGGCGAATATGAAAAAGATGGTAAGACTTCCATGGTGCTCGAGCATACCGTATTTAAGGGCATGAAAAAGGTTGTTTTGCAGGCGTTTGTATCAAAAGGCGCCGACCCGAGGGCGATTGCAGATATTAAAAAGGTCGCCCAGTCGATTAAACTACTTTAGTGTGATTGTATGGATATTTTTCAAGTAATAATTCTAAGTATAGTCGAAGGAATCACCGAATTTCTTCCGATATCTTCGACTGGTCATCTTATTTTAGCGAGTCATATCCTGGGACTTTCTCAAACCGATTTTTTAAAAAGCTTTGAGATAGCTATCCAACTTGGAGCGGTTCTCTCTGTGATTTTTCTCTATGGGAAATCGTATCTCTTGAAGCTTTCGATGATAAAAAAATTGGTTGTCGCGTTTATTCCGACCGCACTTCTCGGGCTACTCTTCTATTCCTTTATCAAAAAGAATCTCCTCGGAAATGAATCTGTCGTTCTCTTTGCACTCGGAATCGGCGGAGTTCTTATTATTATTTTTGAGCTGATATTGAAAAAAAGAGAAGAAGAGCAGAAGCAAAATCTAGAGACCCTCACATACAAACAGGCTTTTCTTGTAGGTCTCGCCCAGTCTGTCGCAATTATTCCAGGAGTTTCAAGATCGGCTACCACGGTTTTAGGAGGGCGGTTTTTGGGGTTAAGCATGAAAAGCGCAGTCGAGTTCTCTTTTCTTCTGGCACTTCCTACAATGCTTGCCGCTACCGGACTTGATTTGGTGAAAAATTGGAGTTTATTCACTCATTCTGAAATTGGCGTGTTGTTTTTGGGCTTCATTTTGTCATTTACGGTTGCGGTCTTCTCCATAAAATTCCTTCTGACATTTATTAAAAAATATTCGTTTATTTCTTTCGGAGTTTATAGAATTTTTATCGCGCTTTTGTTTTGGACATTTTTAATATAGGATATATGGAACTTACGAATTTATAACGGGAGGAATCGAGCTTTCCATTGGAGTGGAGTTCAACCTCCAACTCCGCTTGTCAGCGGGGTCCTCATTTTAACAGCTACTCGAAGACTCGTAGGTAAAAATGGGACATGAAGCATATCGTAGAATCACAGCAGTTTAACCCCTCGATTCTCTCGGAAATTTTCTCTTTAGCGGATAAATTGTCGGCAAAGAAAGATAATTCGATGAGGGGGAAAATAATGGCATCTGTTTTCTATGAACCGAGCACTCGCACTCGGTTTTCTTTTGAGTCAGCGATGTTGCGCCTTGGCGGCTCCGTGATAACCACCGAAAATGCCAAAGAATTTTCCTCGGCTGCAAAAGGAGAAACGCTCGAAGACTCGATTAAGGTCATCAATCATTACGCGGACGTGATTGTGCTCCGCCATCCCGAAGCGGGTGCGGCAAAAAGAGCTTCGCTCGTCTCCTCTGTTCCCGTTGTGAATGCCGGAGATGGCGCGGGACAACATCCGACCCAGGCGCTTCTCGACCTCTACACGATACTAAAAGAGCTCAAAAAAATAGACGGAATCACCATTGCCATGGTGGGAGACCTCAAAAACGGCCGGACGGTGCGCTCGCTTTGTTATCTGCTTCGAAAATACAAAAATGTTCGTATCTATTTTGTTTCGCCGAAAGAGCTTCGCATGATGGATGATATCAAAGACGAACTTCGCAAATACAAAGTGGATTTTGAAGAATCATCTTCCCTCGAGGGCGTCATCTCAAAGTGTGACGTGGTGTATCAGACTCGAATCCAGAAAGAACGCTTCGCGTCTCTCGAGGAATATCAGAAGTTAAAAGGACGGTTCATCATTTCAAATAAAGAAGTGAAAATGATGAAGCCGAAATCAATCATCATGCACCCCTTGCCCCGAGTGGACGAGATTTTGCCTGAAGTGGACACATCAGAGAAGGCGGTATACTTCAAGCAGGCCTATTATGGGGTGTTGATTCGAATGGCACTTTTGAAACTTTTGCTAAAGTAACATGTTGAATAAATTTCCCAGCTTCATCGACGCTCATGTTCACCTCCGAGAACCCGGAGCGACTCACAAGGAGGATTTTTATACGGGCTCGCGCGCGGCGATTGCGGGTGGATTCACCTATATACTGGATATGCCGAATAATCCGACTCCTACCGTGAGTCTCGAGAGGCTTCAAGAAAAAATCGCGCTTTCAAAAAAAGCTTTGTGCGAAGTCGGTTTCCATTACGGCACAAACGGGAAAAATATGGATACATTTGAATCCATAAAAAACAACCCGCGGGTTTTCGGATTGAAACTCTATTGTAATCACACGACTGGGGAAATGCTCATTGAAGATAAAAAAATTCTGAACGCTGTATTTAAGGCGTGGAATTCTCCGAAGCCAATTCTCCTTCATGCCGAAGGTAATGAGCTTGCAATAGCCATTGAACTCGGAAGAATGAACAATAAAAAAATTCATGTCTGCCACATATCGCAAAGCTACGAAGTGGAAATGGTTCGTCAAGCAAAGAAAAAAGGTCAGATGATAACCGCGGGAGTTACTCCGCACCATCTTTTTATGACAGAGAAAGATCGAGAAAAGATGAAAGGATACGCAACGATGAAGCCACCCTTGGGAAGCATTAAGGACCGGGAAGTACTCTGGAAGGGCCTAATTGAGGGTACAATAGACATTGTTGAGACCGACCATGCTCCCCACACCAAAGAAGAAAAAGAGAAAGATCCGCCCGCCTATGGCGTGCCAGGACTTGAAACCGCAGTCGGACTTCTCTTTAAAGCGGTAAAAGAAAAAAGAATCAAAGTGGGAGACGTGGTAAAATGGCTTTACGAAAATCCAAAAAATATTTTCAAAATTCCTCAAGGCGCAGACACCTATATCGAGCTTGACCCCGAAAAACCCTACAGAATCGGCGAGAGCGGATACGAGACAAAGTGCGGCTGGTCGCCATTTGACGGGTGGGAAGCGTATGGGAAAGTCGAATCAGTCGTGATTGAAGGCAGGAAAATAATGGAGAATCATAAAATTTTGAACTAATGCAAGACATCATTTCAATTTTAAAAAAAGTGGGAGCAATTTTGCCGAACGGTCACTTTGTGGGGACTTCAGGAAGACACATGGATACTTACATTACAAAAGATGCTCTTTTTCCGCATACGCAGGTTGTTTCCATGATAGGAAAAATGTTTGCAGAAAAATATAGAGACACAGATGTCGAGGTAGTTGTTGGTCCGGCAATCGGGGGAATTATTCTTTCCCAATGGGTGGCCTTCCACCTCTCCGAGTTGAAAAAGAAAGAAGTGTTAAGCGTGTATACCGAAAAAACGGCGGACAATAACCAGGTTTTCAATCGCGGATACGGCTCTCTCGTAAAAGGAAAAAAAATTCTCGTAATTGAAGACACAGTGACAACGGGAGGATCGGTAAAAAAATCAATTGAGAGCGCAAAGAGGGACGGCGGAGATGTTATTGGAGTTTGTGTAATGGTCAACAAAGATCCTGACCAAATAAATGAGGTGGCTCTTGGAGCGCCTTTTTCTGCACTCGGAGAACTTGAAGTGAAAACCTATGAAGCAAAAGATTGCCCTCTATGCAAAGCAGGCGTGCCTATAAATACGACGTTTGGCCACGGTAAGAAGTTTTTAGAGTTAAGAACTTTCCACAAATAGAGCATTCGAATAAGAGAAATTTATTTGTGGCATTCGCCCGCCCGGATGGCTCGGTCGGACGGGGTACGGGTGGGCATTCATTCGTGGATTTGCATTATATTTATGAACCCTATCGATAAATACAGTAGAAGAGCCGATACGGTTAACTCGCTTCTTTGCGTCGGGCTTGATGCCGATTTTGAAAAAATTCCAGAAAAATTTAAAAAGTTTGAATTCCCCCAGTTTGAATTTAACAAATTTGTGATTGAAGAAACTCATGAATATACCGCGGCCTACAAACCGAACAGCGCTTTTTATGAGGCGAGGGGAGACAAGGGGATGAGGGAGCTCAAGATGACCTCGGACTATATTATCCAAAAATACCCTGAAATTTTTACTATTTTGGATGCAAAGCGGGCGGATATCGGAAACACAAACGAAGGATATGTATCTTCGATTTTCGATTGGCTCGGATTCGATGCGGTAACCCTGCATCCGTATCTTGGAAGAGAAGCCCTTTTGCCATTTCTTCAAAGGGAAGATAAGTGTTCTATCATTCTTTGCCGGACTTCAAACAAGGGCGCGGGAGAAATTCAAGACTTAAAAATTGATGGCAAACCAATTTGGCAAATTGTTGCGGAAAAAGTGAGCGCAGAGTGGAATGGAAATGAAAACTGCATGTTAGTCGTTGGTGCAACCTATCCCGAAGAGATGAAGTCAATTCGGGGCATCGTGGGAGACATGACATTTCTTGTGCCTGGAGTCGGCGCGCAGGGAGGAGATGTAGAGCGCGCAGTCAAAGTAGGCTTAAACTCAAAGAAACAAGGCATGATTATAAACTCTGCTCGAGGAATCATTTTTTCAGAAAATCCTAAGGGGGAGGCTAAAAAACTTCGGGACGAGATCAATGCATGCAGAAGAATGTAACATATAACATGTAACACAAAGAAGGGGAATTCTCCTTTCAAATGTTACATGTTGTATGTTATATGTTACATGTTGTATGTTATATGTTACAAAAATATTATAGAATTATGAGAGCCAATTTTACGCAAAAAGTATTTGAAGTCGTGAAGGGGATTCCACGCGGAGGGACCTTATCTTACGGCGAAGTGGCAAAGAGGGCAGGAAGCGCGAGAGCGTATAGAGCAGTCGGAAATATTTTGAATAAAAATTATGACCCGAAAATTCCGTGTCATCGGGTTGTAAAAAGCAATGGAGAAATTGGTGGATACAACAGAGGCGTGGAGAAGAAGATGCGAATATTAAAGGCAGAGAAATCAAAATTTTTGCAACTGACTTAAACCTACTAGTATGAAAATCTTCAAGGAATTCAAAGAATTTGCGGTTAAAGGTAGTGCCATGGATCTTGCCGTAGGCATTATCATAGGTTCAGCGTTCAATAAAATTGTTTCGTCTCTTGTGACTGACATTCTGATGCCCCCGGTGGGCCTCATTCTGCATAGGGTTGATTTTTCCAACCTATATATTAATCTAGGGGGGGTGAAGTACGAGAGTTTGAAAATGGCGCAAGATGCCGGGGCTCCAACATTAAATTTTGGTCTTTTTATAAACAACCTTTTGGCATTCCTTATCACTGCTTTCGCGGTGTTTCTTATCGTGAAGCAGGTTAATCGAATGAAAAGGAAAGAGGAGAAAGAGGTCAAACAAGATACTTTCAAGTGTCCTTTTTGCGACAGTGATATTTCTCTTAAAGCGACTCGGTGTCCCCATTGCACATCAGCTTTGGGATAGGAAGGAAAGCTATTAGCTGTTAGCTTTTAGCTTGCAGAGATACTAGAAGATTTTTTAAAAACATTATTAGAAGCTAACAGCTAACAGCTGAAAGCTAATAGCTTAAAAACACATGATAGCTCTTAACTGGTTTGCGATAATCGTTGCGGCAATTATTAACATGGCACTTGGATTTTTTTGGTACTCCCAGATACTTTTCGGAAAAAAATGGATGACACTCATGGGAGTAAAGGAAGTAGACATGAAAAAGGGGATGAGCAGTAATGACATGTGGAAGAACTACGGCTTAACTTTTGTGGGCGCAGTTATCACCGCTTTTGTTCTTTCCCTTTTTGCCTATTACAAGTCTGCTGACACCCTTCTCGAGGGGGCGCTTCTCGGAGCTTTGCTTTGGATTGGATTAGTCATTCCCACGAGCTTAAGTGGAGTTCTCTTTGAGAAAAAACCCGTAAATCTCTACTTCATCAATATGGGATTTTATTTGGTGAGTCTCATTGTTATGGGAGGCATTGTTGCAGTCTGGTGATTTTTGCACCACAAAAATCACGTCGAAATAGTTTCAATAGCGAAGCTATTAAAACTATTTCGACGCAGGAAAGTGTAACATGTAGCCTAAAAAAGGAAGCAATTCTTTCTTCTCACGCTACATGCTTTGTGTTACAAGTTACATTTGTGTGGCTCTGCCATTATACGTTTGCTGTGTTTGGGTGGTATTATTACCATTGAAGGTAGAAAAATACGGGGGCCGGTAAGGAATGCCGGTCTTAAACGTCTATATGCATGGTACATAATTTAGATAAAAATGACGAGTTTTTAAGGGTTTATGACGAGTTAAGCGACGCTTTATTTCGACGTTTTTATTTTAAACTGTCGGACAGAGAACGGGCTACGGACCTCGTTCAAGAGACTTTTACCAAAGCTTGGCAGTACATTCGCGAGGGTAAAGAAGTCAGAAATTTGAAGTCTTTTCTCTATACCATTGCCAATCACATGATTATCGATGAGTATCGGAAAAAGAAGTCCGTTTCGCTTGACGCCCTGTCAGAGTCGGGGTTTGATCCTGGCGAAGAATCGCAATACAAGAAAATGATGCTAGACATCGAGCTGGGGACGGTGCTTCAGAGTATCGAAAAGCTTCCGCCGAAATATCACGAGGTTATAACGATGCGATATGTTGATGGGCTTACTCCGGGAAAGATAGCCGAAATTACCGGCGAGACCGAAAATGTCATTTCGGTCAGGCTGAACAGGGCTATCAAAAAGATTCAGGAATTGTTGCATATCGATTTGGACGAGTAACAGAACATTTTGATGATTAAAGAAAAATTAGAACAACTTCACACAGAAATCACTCTTCACTCGAAGTCATTTGGAGGTGAACGAAAACAGGGGATACGGGAGAATATCCGTTCCTTTATGGAGGCGTATCCCATTTCTTTGGATAGAGAGGGAGCGGTTGCTTCGCCTTTTTCCTCGGATATAGTTACTTCTCACAATCGCTTCAGACTTTCTTTTTTAGGAAGGATGAGGGTCATGACCGGAATTCTCATAGTAGCTCTAACTTTGGGAGGTAGTGTTTCCTATGCGGCTCAAGATTCAGTGCCGGGGGATTCTCTCTATGGGGTGAAGACAAATGTGAACGAAAACTTGAGGTCTCTTCTCACATTCTCATCGAAGCAGGAGGCATCGCTCCATCTCGAATTTGCAGAGGAGAGAATAAAAGAAACAGAGAAATTGCTTGCGCGGGGTGCCATTGAACCGAAAATTGCCGAAGAACTTAATGTTAATTTTAAAAAGCAGGCAGAAGCTGTCGATGCAAAAATAGAAGAACTTGCATCAGAGAACAAACACGAAGACGCTCTTGAAATCAGTTCCAAATTTGAGTCTTCTCTCAAAGCTCATGAGTCTGTCTTGGGCGAGCTTAATGACAAGAATGCCTCAACCACGAATGCCACGAGCACGGTGGGCACGCTTCTGGGCTCTGTCGAGAATCAAATTGACTCTACCGAAGAGGCCCGGGCGACTGCGGAAAAAAGAATTAAAACTGACGCGATTATTGAAAAAGAAACGGCGCAGGCAAAAATGCAGTTAGCGAAAGATGCGATCAGTGAAGTATCCACCTTGATTGAACAATTGGAAGAATCGAAACTTATCGAAAAATCGAACAATGAAGCTGAAACGAGATTGAAAAAAGCACAGCGATCTTATTCTTCCGGCAGAGGTAGATACTTAAGAGAAAGCTTCAGCTACTCCTATGTTCTTTTTGAACAAGCCAACCAGGAGGCGGAACAGGCAAAAACATATCTCACAACGATTGTGTCTCTCGACACGTTGAACAAAGAGGCAACCGACAGTTCGGTTGCCACATCGACGCCATCTATGGCCACAACAACTGAAGCGATTGCGACCTCGACGGAGGCGCTGATAAACGCCACATCGACTACCGCGACCACGACAGATTCGTCTTCAAATGAAGCTACGACCTCTTCGAAGGTGAGTATTTAAAAAAAAAAGAATCAAGAGACGGTCCTTGACATGATTTTCTTGAGACGTGGGAGGGAGTACTTTCTTTTTCAAATCCTCTTTTAGCGCGCCGTCTACAGGTGTCGACTTCTATCTCGTCGACACGACGCGAGCGGAGCAAATTTAAGTAAAACTGTATGCGTGCTTTAAAAGGAAACGCACGAATGCTCCATTCTCGCTTTTTTGTTCTCGTACTGCTAAGATTTCCTTATGCATATTCTTGATGGAAAAAAACTTCGAGACGATATGAAAGAGAGACTCAAAAAAGAGATTGGAGGCTTAAAGAAGAAGCCCGCACTTCTCATTATCCAGATTGGGGACAGACCGGAATCAAATTCATATATTGAATCGAAGAAAAAGTTCGGGAAAGCTATCGGCGTTGGCGTCATTCATGAAAAATTTGATGAGAAAGTTACTGAGGAAGAAATTATCCGAAAAATTGGAGAAGCAAATGCCGACAAGGAGATTTCCGGTATCATTGTTCAGCTTCCCATTCCTAAATCGCTTGACCGAGAAAAAATAATGAACGAGATAGCGCCGGAGAAGGACGTTGACGGGTTGGGTGCAGTGAATGTAGGGAGGCTTTGGGAAGGGAGGAGTGACGCATTTGTTCCAGCGACAACCAAGGGAATTCTCACTCTTTTAGAAAAAAACGGAATTTTACTTTCCGGAAAGCATGTTTTGGTAATTGGCAGGTCTTCCCTTGTTGGGAAGCCGACTGTATTTCTCTGTCTCTCGAAAGACGCTACGGTCACGATAGCTCACAGTAAAACAAAGGATTTAGAAAAATACACAAAGTCCGCGGATGTTCTTATTGTCGCGACGGGTCATCCGAAGCTTATCGGCGTGTCTCATGTCCTGCCCCGACATGTCATCGTTGATGTTGGGATCAATCCGCAATCAAAAGCGAAAGAGAAAGATAGTAGTATGGCTCTTCAGGATGAAATTCTGGGGAGCACATTGGTGGGAGACGTTGATTTCGAAAACGTGAAAAATATTGTTCAGGCCATTTCTCCCGTGCCCGGTGGCGTCGGTCCTATGACCGTTGCGTCGCTCTTTGAAAATGTTGTGACAGCGTATCGACGGCAGGCATAGTTTACAATTGTGGGGTTTTTGATAGAGTAGAAGTATTAATAGTTACATATAATCCTTTACTTAGAATCAAATAACCTATGAGGGAGAAGTTTTTCCTGGTTATTCAGTGATTCAGTTATTGGTTATTAGTTAAAAAATTATGGACAATCAAACAAACGAAAGCGGATGGAGCGGAATGTATAGCGGAAATGCCAAGTGGCTCTTTATTTCGGTCGCTGCTTTTCTCTCGCTATTCCTATTGGCGAAAGCTCTGCATGAGTTCAGACAATTTGGAAATGAAGGGAGAACCGTTTACCCTTCAAATACTATTTCGGTGACAGGAGAAGGTAAAGCCAATGCGACTCCGAACATTGCATCGTTCAGCTTCTCTGTCATTGAAGAGGGAGCAACAGTTCCCGAAGCGCAGAAGCTGGCCACGGACAAAGGCAATAAAGCTATAAGTTTTCTCAAGTCAAATGGTATCGAGGATAAAGACATAAAAACTACCGGATATTCAATTAATCCGAATTACGAGTTTGAGCGATTTCCTTGTAATACTATTTCCTGCCCTCCCGAAAAAAAGACTCTAAAAGGATATGAAGTGAGTCAAAGCGTGAACGTGAAAGTTAGAAAAACGGAAGATGCGGGCAAAATCCTTTCCGGAATCGGATCTCTCTCGGTTCAAAACGTCAGCGGTCTTCAGTTTACTTTGGACGACGAGGATGCTCTTAAAACTGAAGCTCGCATAGCTGCGATTGGGAATGCCCAAACGAAAGTAGACGAGCTTTCAAAAGCTCTTCATGTGAAAGTGGTTCGAGTTGTGAGTTTCACTGAAGGAAGTCAGCCAATACCTTATTACGCGAAAGCGCAAATGGCTAACGATGAACGGTCAACCATGTCTGCTCCTGCGCCGGCGATACCCTCGGGCGAAAATACGATAACATCAAGCGTAACAATTACCTACGAGATAAAGTAAATAGAGAAAATCCCCGAGCAGTCGGGGATTTTTGCTAATTATGGAGTGACATTGACTTTTTTTTGTCAGGGGTGTACTATAATTGATGAGTCCCCGGAAGGGGTTTTTTAGTAAAAAACTTATAACCTATTACAAATAACTGAATGACCAATAACCAAGAGGTTAAAGATTATTTTTTTTCGTTATTCAGTAATTTGTTATTCAGTTATCAGTTATAGGTATACCTATGAACCTATCAAACTACATAAAGGAAACGCGGGTAGAAATGAAGCATGTGAGCTGGCCCACTAAAAAGCAGGCCATTCTTTACACCATATTCGTCATAATCATTTCTTTGGGTGTCGGGGTGCTTTTGGGTCTCTTTGATTACCTCTTTACTCTTCTTTTGAAACAGATCATATAACCCGATGCAAATCCACGAATGTATGCGAATGACACGAATAAAATCAGATTCTTCTTATTCGCATGCCCTATTCGTTAAGGGTTCTTAACATTATGAAGCAAAAATTAAAAGAAGAAAGAAATTGGTACGCAATCCACACCTATGCAGGGTATGAGAATGCCGTGTCGCGCAATCTGAAACAGCGCATCGAATCCTTAGGCATGGAAGACAAAATTTTCAATGTCCTTGTTCCTACGGAAAAAAAGATTAAGATAAAAGGCGGAAAGCGCATCGAGGAGGAGGAGAAAATCTATCCCGGGTATATCCTTGTCGATATGATTGTGACAGACGACTCATGGTATGTGGTAAGAAATACCCCAAGAGTTACTGGGTTCGTCGGCTCCGGAGTGTATCCGGTACCCCTAGATAAGGCGGAGGTGGAAACCTTATTTAAACGGATGAATTCCGATACGGTGAAGCACACGATTGACCTTAAAATCGAAGACTCTATCGTCATTGTGGATGGACCGTTTAAGGAGCTTGAAGGCAAGGTAAGCGAAGTTGACGAAGAGCGAGGCAAGGTCAAAGTGTTAGTCTCGATGTTCGGGAGAGAAACACCTGTGGAGTTGGACTATCTGCAGGTAAAGAAAAGCTAAATTAGAAAAAAATATGGCAAAGAAAATCACAAAAAAACTAAAGCTCATTATTCCCGCAGGCAAGGCTAACCCTGCTCCGCCTATCGGTCCTACTTTGGGTCAGGCAAAAGTGAATATTGGAGAATTTGTCACCAGATTTAATGAAGGCACAAAATCCATGATGGGAGACTTGGTGCCTGTGGAGGTTACCGTTTTTGAAGACAAAACCTTCACACTGACTTTCAAGACCCCGCCAGCAACAGACTTGATTCTGAAAGCCATCGGCAAAGAAAAAGGATCGGGTAAAAATGCAGTAGAAAAAGTTGGAACTCTTTCTCGCGCCCAAGTAAAAATGATTGCGGAGAAGAAGCTCAAAGATTTGAATGCGAACGACGTTGAGGCCGCGATGAAAATCATTGAAGGCTCGGCAAGATCGATGGGAGTGGACGTCAAGTAAGTTGAAAGTGTAACCCGCCCGAACGTGACCCGCCCGAACGTGCCGTTTCGGAACGGGCGGGAGTAAAAAGTGAAAAGTTGAAGCAAAAAACTGTCCGCCTTAGGCGGGCAGTTTTTTCTAACTTACTAACTTACTAGCATACTAACTTACACTCTCTTATCTCTCCAAATCAATCCAGGTGTAATGGAGACCGGTTTTAAGGTCGGAGCGGTTTTCTCTGAACGTTTCTTTTTTAAAATCACTGTGGTCGGGGAAAAAGACATCGCCCTCTGCATCAGATTCGACAAGCGTAAGGTACAATTTGTCGACGAAAGGGAGAGCCTCTTTGTATATCTCTCCTCCGCCTATGACGAAGATCTCTCTTCTCCCGTTGTCATTTCCGGATTGATTCTCAATTTCTCTGGCTTTTTCAATCGCTTCTTCGATCGAATGGAGGACAATAACTCCCTCCGGGTGGTAATCCTTGTTTCTGGTGACCACCAGATTTTCTCTTTCCGGAAGCGGTCTGCCGATGGATTCGAAAGTTTTTCTTCCCATGATGATGGGGTGGCCTCGAGTAATCGCCTTGAATCGCTTCAAGTCGTCGGGAATTCTGAAAAGGAGCTTGCCTCCCTGTCCAATGGCCGCATTTTTTCTGGTGATTGCAACTACGATACTGATTTTAGGTTTTGTCATGTTGATTTGACTTACGGGTCTATTATACTTACAACAATTATAAAAAACCATGGGACACCAATACGAAATAGAAATAAAAACCCTCCTCGGAGAGAAAAAGAATGCCGATGATTTTCGAGCGAAGCTTGAAGCTAAGGGAGCAGTTCCAGGTAAAAAAGGAAGACAACTTAACCATTACTTTGTGGGGAGAGATCTTTCCAGTTTTCGTGACAGACTTTTTCCTTTTATTGAGTCGGACAAAAAATCTCTTTTTACAGATATCGTAACTCGCGCTAAGGATTTTTCTATCCGCACAAGACAGACGGATGATACATTGCTTTTGGTAGTGAAGGCATCGGTTGGCGAGGGGTCAAGCGCGAATGCAGTTTCTAGAATGGAATTTGAATCTGTTATACTTGACAAAACGCTCGATGAACTCGACAAAATTATTTTAGTCTCTGGTTTGGAATACCAAGCGAAATGGTCCAGGGAGAGGGAAGAATTTACCGTGGGAGATATTACCGTGTGTCTTGACCGCAATGCAGGATATGGCTACCTTGCCGAATTTGAAAAAGTTGTAGATGATGAAAAAAAGAAAGACAGCGTTCGGTCTAATCTCGAGCTTCTTATGAAAGAACTAGGTGTAGAGGAATTAAAACAGGATCGCCTAGAGCGGATGTTTTCGCATTATAATCGGAACTGGCGGGATTATTACGGAACTGATAAAGTATTTAACATAGAGTGAGGTCTGCATATTTGGCGCTCTTCTTCGTTGCTTTCTCCGCATGTTCCCGCAGAGTAGCATTAACTACACTTTGGTCACATTGCTCGAAAGCGCCTCGAATAGCATCCAAATATGCAGACCTAAAAATATTAGCTTAACAAATCATTACGATGTTTCTCTCCGACGTTGACATAAAAAAAGCAATCAAAGATGGTTCAATAACCATTCGGCCTTTTCATTTGAAGCAACTTCAACTTGCAAGCTACGATGTGAAGCTTGGGAATGAGTTTGAAGTCACCAATCGCCATTCCACAACTGCCGTGGACCCTTCCAAAAAATTGTTTCCCATGACGCGCACAATTCGCATCAAGGACGGGGAGCCTTTCATTCTTCACCCCGGAGAAAGCGTCTTGGGGAAACAGAAAGAGTTTATCGGAGTAGATAATCATCATCTCATTTTACTCTCCGGGAAAAGCTCTCTGGCTCGGGCGGGGCTTGTTGTGCACAATACCGCGATGCTTTTTAATCCCGGGCACTATTTTTACCCGACATTTGAGCTTGTAAACACCAACAATGTTCCCTTGATTCTTCGACCGGGAATGGAAGTGGCCCAGCTTTTATTTGCCCGCCTAACGAGCCCGACCAGCAAGGACTATAAAAAAGTGGGAAGATACGATCTCATTAATTCTGCGCATTTTGCGCCTAAAGGGGCGAATTCAAAAAAACCTTCTCAAAAAAGAAAGAAGTAACTCTTAAAATTATGGAGCATCCAGAATACCAATATTTAAATCTTTTAAAAGAGATTCTCAAGAAAGGAGATCGGCAAGTTGATGCAGGGCATGGTCGCGCAACCTACGGAGTTTTCGGACGACAAATCCGCTTCGATCTATCGAAGGGCTTTCCGCTCATTACAACAAAAAAAGTATATTGGAATGGAGTTCTGCACGAGCTTAATTGGTTTCTTAAGGGGATGTCGAATATTCGCTACCTGGTGGAGAACAATGTCCATATTTGGGATGACTACCCCTTTCAAATGTATTCTGAACTGTCAAAAAAAGGAAAATTACCGGAATTGACTAAAGAGGAATTTATTTCAAAAATAAAAGGCGATGCTGTGTTTGCAAAGAAATACGGTGAGTTGCCACACATTTACGGTGAGCTATGGCGCAGGTGGCCGGCAAAAGACGGAAGAGTAATAGACCAACTTAATTTTGCGGTTGACGAATTGCGCAATGACCCTGGGTGCCACAACGCCATTGTTTCTTCTTGGAATCCGGAGTATCTCTATTCCATGGCAAAGCCGGAGGAGGTGAACCATTTTCCCATCTGCCACAATATGTTTCAGTTTAATATTAAGAACGAAAAGCTCTCGCTCCAGCTCTATCAGCGCTCGGCGGATATATTTTTAGGAGTGCCGTTCAATATCGCAAGCTACGCGCTTTTGTGCCACATCGTCGCGCGAATTCTTGGACGGGAGGTGGGCGAATACGTGCACACCTTCGGAGATGTCCATATTTACGAAAATCATTTTGACGCGGTCCGTGAACAACTTTTAAGGAAACCGAAAAAATTTCCAACTCTTTCCATTTCGAAAGAGGCCAAAAGTTTAGCCAATTTCAAGACTGAACACGTGGTGCTTACGGGATATAACCCACATCCGACAATCAAGGCGGAACTGACGGTTGCAGGATTGCGAAATCTCGACAACAAGCCGAGTGGCATAAGAAATGCATAATTTCATTATTGGATGAAAAAAGGGAAACTCATTGTCATTGAGGGCACCGATGGGTCGGGAAAGGCGACACAGGTTGCGCTTCTTCTAAAAAGACTTAAAAAAGAAGGAAAAAAAGTTAGTGCTCTCGACTTTCCTAGATACGAAAAGCCGTCCTCATATTTTGTGGGAAAATATTTAAGAGGGGAGTATGGAAAAGTCGGTCCCTACAAAGCATCTCTTTTTTATGCGCTCGACCGCTATGACGCGTCTTTCGAGATTAAAAAAAAGCTTGAACAAGGTTACACGGTACTCTCTGACCGATACGTGTCCGCCAATATGGGACATCAAGGAAGTAAGATAAGCAATCGAAAAAAGCGCGAGCATTTTTTGCGTTGGCTCGATAATTTGGAATATGAAATTTTCGGCATTCCTCGGCCCTCTCTTACCATATTGCTTAACATTCCTCCTCTCTTGGGACAAAAATTAGTGGACGGCAAGAAACGAAGGGCATATCTTGGAAAAAGGAAAAGGGATATCCACGAGGATGATATAGGGCATCTAAAAAAAACGTCCATGATGTACCTCTCCTTAGCGAGGAAATATCGCTGGACCGTAATCAATTGCACATCTGGAGACACTCTTCTTTCTCGCGAATTTATTCACGAAAAAATTTTTCAAGAAGTAAAAAAACTTCTTCCATAATTCTTGAGCATCTTGTTTCAAGGATTCCCTGCTACTAGCGACATATTGTTAGCGGCTTTTCTTTTTGGCGCGGATTGCTACAATACCTCCACTAGCCAACATATAGCTCCAATGAAGGATTTACAAGTCAAAAAGCTCATAGAGGCCGAGAAAAAAAGGCAGAAAAAAGTGATTAACTTAATCGCTTCGGAGAACTATGTGTCGAAGGATGTGCTTGAAGCTCTCGGCTCCGAGCTTACCAACAAGTATGGAGAGGGGTATCCGGGCAAGCGGTATTATCGCGGGACAAAAATCGTTGATGAAGTGGAAAAATTGGCGCAAAATCGAGCGCTTGAACTTTTTGGCCTAAAAGCAGAGGAATGGGCGGTAAATGTTCAGGCATTGTCCGGTTCTCCAGCAAATCTCGCGGTGTACTTGGCCCTCGTTCCCCAGGGCAATTCTTCTTCACAGGGAGCAAAGACCGCGCGCGGAAAAATAATGGGCATGAGCTTGAGCCACGGAGGCCATCTGACTCATGGGCAAAAAGTTTCAATGACGGGAAAATTTTGGGACTCCGTGCTTTACGGTGTTTCCGCAAAAACGGAGCTCCTTGAGTATGAGGAGGTGAAAAGGATGGCGATTGCCGAAAAGCCAACTATTATTGTTGCCGGTTTTACCGCTTACGCGCACATTGTTGATTTTAAAAAATTTCGCGAAATTGCCGACGCTTCCAAGGCACTGCTTATGGTTGATATGTCTCACTTTGCCGGGCTTGTTGCTGGCGGGGCGTACCCCTCTCCTTTTCCGTTCGCGGATATTGTCACCACGACTACCCACAAAACACTTCGTGGTCCTCGCTCGGCCCTTATTTTTTCTCGAAGGGACGCTCGAGAATTGTATAAAAAAATAGATAAGGCGATTATCCCGGGGCTTCAAGGCGGACCGCATTTCAACCAGATAGCGGCTGTGGCTGTCGCTTTAAAAGAGGCAAAAACTCCTGCTTTCAAAAAATATGCCGTCCAAGTAAAAAAGAATGCGAAAGCGCTTTCCGACAAACTTATGAGCCTCGGCTGGAGAATAGTGGAGGGTGGAACGGAGAGTCACCTTCTTCGCGTGGATGTTTGGAAAGGGGGAGAGGGAATCGGAGGCAAAGAAGCGGCGGAAAAACTTGAGGCGGAGGGCATTATTGTAAACGAAAACATGATTCCTTTTGACACTCGGAAACCTTGGGACCCTTCTGGCATCCGCCTCGGTTCTCCTGCCGAAACGACGCGGGGACTCAAGGAAAAAGATTTTATTGCGATTGCAAAAAGAATAGATACAATTCTCCGCAAATAATTCTTGTATGACAGCTCAACAGAAACAAAGAAAGGTTGTGGTTATTGGAGGCGGAACGGGGAATTCAAGCGTCCTTCGGGGCCTGAAGCGATATCCATTTGCAATTACTGCAATCGTTACGATGTTTGATTCTGGAAGTTCAAGCGGGATTCTAAGGGACGAGTTCGGCATTCTTCCTCCGGGTGATGTCAGGCAGTGTCTCATCGCTCTCGCGGAGGAAAAAAAAGAGCCTATGTTGAGGGAGCTGTTCGCATATCGGTTTAAAAATGGCGGAACATTGAATGGGCATAGTTTCGGCAATCTGTTCTTGACCGCCCTCACTCACATACTCAAAGACGACGCGAAAGCGATCAAGAAAGCGGGGGAACTTTTGAATATTAACGGCCAAGTCCTTCCTGTTTCTCTCGATAATGCCCATGTGCACGCCAGGCTTGAGGACGGCACAATCATTGAAGGCGAGACCAATATTTCCGTTCCCAAACATGATGGTAATCTCAAAGTGAAAGAGGTGTTTCTCGCACCGAGTGCCAAGCTATTTCTCGAAGCGAAAAAGGCAATCGTCGGCGCCGACTTGGTTATCATCGGTCCCGGGGGGTTGTATTCTTCTCTTATTCCCAATCTTTTGGTGGAAGGCATGAAGGAAGCGCTTCGGAAAAGCAGGGCAAAGAAGATTTACATCATGAATCTTATGACTCGATGGGGAGAAACGAACAATCTTTCCGCTTCCGATTGCGCAAGAGAAATTCTTTCTTACGCTCGCATCGAAAAGTTTGACTTCATTATCTGCAATAGCAAGAAAGTTTCCAAAAAAGTTATGGGCGCGTACGCCAAGGAGAAAAAATATCCAGTTGTCTTGGATGATGATTTGGCAAAATACGGAAAAAAAATTGTTGCCTCGTCGCTTTACAAAGGCGATGACCTCCTGCGACACGATTCCGACGCTCTCGCCAAAATTATCGCCTCTCTATAACGATATGAAGTCCACGAAACTCTACATTTTTGACCTTGACGACACACTCTATGACACGTCCTTCCGGCTTGACGAAGTCACGCCCAATTTTGAGACTATGAAATTATTTCCCGACGCTTTGGAAATTCTCAAAAAAAAGGAGCCGGAAAAAATCTTGGTCACGCATGGGGAGAGAAAGAGGCAGGAGAAAAAAATAAAAACATTGGGAATCCGCGGGTATTTTAAGGAAATTTACATCTGTGCAGACGGGACGGAGAAACTGGAACTTTTTAAAAAAATAGTGAAGGAGTATGGAGTAGAAAATCCCAAGAATTGTGTCATCATCGGTGATCGCGTTGATACCGAAATTCGGTTTGGGAACATGCTCGGGTGCGTAACCGTGTATCTTCCACGGGGGAAATACTCGAAGCTCTCGCCTGTGGACGCAATCGAAATCCCCACATATACTATCCATTCCTTTGCTGAATTGGAGTCTGCAATCGGTCGAGGCTAATTTGTGCTAAAATTACATAATGAAACAGGACATAAAATTCGTTCTCTTTTCCGTCATTTTTATAGGTGTTTGTGTGTCGGTATGGGCATCGGTATTTGTGATAAAAGGCGGACAGTGGAACCAAGCACCGGTGTCCTCCTTTACTCCCGTTCCTACTGTTCTTCCCGAGCCAAAAGCGGAGTCGACGGCTTCATCTCCGATTTCTATCGATATAAAAGCTGAAGAAAGTGATTTTGAAATATGTATGGATGAGGAGCAGAAGAAGGTCCAGGGCGTGGACTACGAAAAGGGGTCGCTTCTTGTTTCGTTTACAAGTAGCGCGACTTTTCAAAAAGCGCGCGCGGTTATCGAGTCCAACAAATTAACCTACCAGTCTCGAGAAAATATGGAAGAGGATTTTAAAACTAATCATTGGCTTGGAGTTGTCGTCCCGAAGAAGGAAGAGATAAAATGGATTTGTGTATTGAAAGGAAATACTGCCGTTAAAAATGCTATTTTAAACAGGACATTCGAGTTGCACGAGTAAAAACCACTCGCTCACGTTAAAAAAGAAAGCGCTCGTTTTTTCCAGCGAAAAACTCGCTAGTCCTCGCCCGCCGAAGAACCAAGCCGGCGGGCTGTGGACAATCTTTTTTAAAGAGAGCTCGCTCTCTCGAAAAAAACGCAGACTCTCGATCTCTTTTCATTAGGTTTTTCAGTGTTAAAATGGAAACCTGATAATAAATATGATCTACAAAGACCTAAAAAAACACATAGAAGAAGCTTTAAGAGAACTTGGAATTCCTGAAGGAGATTTTGTTTTGGAGCACTCGGACAATCTTCAAAACGGCGATTACTCGACAAACGTCGCGCTAGTGTTCGCCAAAGAGCTCAAAGCCAAACCGCGAGATTTGGCGGAGAAAATCGCCTCAAAATTGAAAGAGAAGAGAATTCCACATGTTGAAAAAATTGAGGTCGCGGGCGCAGGGTTTGTAAATTTCTTCCTTTCGAAAGATTTCTTTGCCGAGTCAGTGGACGAAATTATTAAAGCCAAAAAAAGTTTCGGCAAGGGTTTTTCGGGGAAAGGCAAGTGTGTACTTGTCGAGTATTCATCTCCGAACATCGCAAAGCCTTTCACTGTGGGACACCTTCGTTCCACCATTATCGGTGACGCCATTGCGAACATTTTGGATTTTTCCGGATACAAGGTCATTCGGGACAATCATGTGGGCGACTGGGGCACGCAATTTGGCAAGCAAATCGTCGCTTTTCAAAAATGGGGAAGCCAGACAGAGCTTGAGAAAAGCAGAAACAAAATGAAGTATCTTGTCGACCTTTACGTCAAATTTCACGCCGAAGCGGAAAAAGACCCGACACTCGAAGATGAAGCAAGAGAAGCGTTTCAAAAGCTTGAAAAAGGAGACAAGACTGCACGGAAGCTCTATAGCGAACTTGTCTCAATTTCAAAAGATTATTTTAGAGAAATATACTCGCGACTCGCTATTCGCCCGTTTGACACCGAACAAGGAGAATCATTTTATGAAAAAATGATTCCGGAGGTTCTCAAAGACCTCGAGAAGGCGGGAATAGTAAAAGAGAGCGAAGGGGCTCGGCTCGTATTTTTTGAAAATGAAAAATATCCCCCTTTAATGATTCAGAAAAAGGACGGAGCCACTCTTTACTCCACCCGCGATTTGGCCACAGACAAGTGGAGGAAGAAAAAATATGGCGACAAGATAATGATAGTAAACGAAACGGGAGTCGAGCAGTCTCTCTATTTCTCGCAGTTGTATGAAGTTGAGGAGATGCTCGGGTATTTTAAGAATGGAGAAAGGGTGCATGTTATGCACGGGTTTATTCGGCTTCCGGAAGGGAAAATGGCCACTCGAAAGGGCAATGTTATCTGGCTCGAAGAAGTTCTCGACGAGGCGGAGGTTCGAGCAGGTGAGATAAACAAAGAGACTGCAAAAGTGGTTGCTATGGGAGCGATTAAATTTAATGATTTGAAGCGCGAGAGTAGACAGGACATTGTTTTCAATTGGGATGAGATTATCAATTTGAAAGGGGACTCGGGTCCGTATCTTCAGTATTCTTGCGTCCGGGCAAAATCGATTTTGAAAAAGGCCGATGAAGAAAAGATAGACTACGGATCCAACTTGGAGGCGAGGCCTCCAAGTGGTTGGCGGAGTGTCGTTTTAGAAAAAATGCTCTATCGGTTTCCTGAAGTCGTTGAGCGAGCGGGGCGGGAATATGCTCCAAACTATATTGCAACCTACCTCATCGAGCTCGCATCGTCTTTCAACACGTTCTATGCGGAGGGTCAAATTGTCTCAAAAAGTGACTCATCTTCACTTTACAAAATCGCTTTGACTAAAGCGTTCTCGATTGTTATCGAAAACGGCCTGAATCTTCTTGGAATTCAGGTTCCGCCAAAGATGTAGCAGTGACTTGACATAAAAGCCATTTTGGCTATAGTAGCTACTATGAATAAAACAATTTTTACAGCTAAAGAGGCTAAAAACAATTTTGGGCGCCTACTCGATGAAGCCAGAGAGTATCCGATTTCTATAGAAAAGCACGGCCGAGAGGTAGCAGTTCTTTTGTCTGCTCGCGCATATCAGGAATTTAAAATGACACAAGATGCATACTGGGGAAAATTGGCATCTCTTTCTAATAAAAAAGGATATATTGGAACTGCAGGAAGCTCTAAGATTCTTAAAAAAATTATTGATGCTCGAGATTAATCTCTCTCGTGATTCCGCAAAGTTTCTTAAGAAATTGGTGCCAAAGCATCGGCGCCAAATAGCGGGAAAAATTTTACTGCTTGCTCATAATCCCCAAGTTTCTGATACACAGAAATTACACGGATACGAGAAATTTTATCGATCAGATATTGGGGAGTATCGAGTCATTCTTCGCTTATCTCCGAAAGTCTTGTTCATTGTCTTAATAGGGAAGAGAAATGACGATGAAGTCTATCGGAAATTCGATAAGCGACAGAGGTAACTGTTTGGGAGTTTTCTTTTCTTAAAACGATAGAGCGAGTACTTTCTTTTTAAAAGCCTTGCGCAGGCTGACGAGCCGAGCAGAGAATCCGCCAGCAGGCGGATATGCGTGCTTTTAAAAAAGAAATGTACGAGCGGCACTTGCATTTTTTTGTAGATGTGATATAATGCAGTCAGGTAGATTTTGACAGGCGAAACAACCCTTTTCCTCTCTTTTCGCGTCCACTATTGTGAGGTAGAAAGTGAAGAGGAGGGTTGTCTTAATTACTAGGCACATTGCGGGATAGTCTTCCGCAGTGCATTCCACTCTCCTTAATTTTCACCAAAATGAGAATTAACCGAGCCATTGGATTAGCTTTAGTAATTCTGCTCTTCCAATTTTTAGTTCCTAGAATTTTCAATGCGATGGAAGACGCAACAGTTTCATTCTTCCACACTTCCGGGACTTCGTTTGAAGTTTTAGAATCTTCTGTTCTTAAAGGAAGTGAGAAACTGCCTATTCCCACAATCAAATAGGCAAAGGGCTGATGCACACGCGTCAGCCTTTGTTTTTTTAATAAAATTCACCCCAGTTGACATTATGGTTTATTATAGTGTATAATATCATGAGAGTTTTTCTTAGACGATGAAGCGAGTACTTTCTTTTTTAAAGCCTCGCGTAGCGCGCCGGCGCGAGCAGAGAATCCGCCAGCAGGCGGATATGCGTGCTTTTAAAAAAGAAATGTACGAGCGCTTGCCAGTTCTTTAAGCTAACTTGTAATCGCCACAACGGAGAATTGCCTTAGAAGGCAATTCTCCGTTGTGGCGATGCGCTCGACACTCAAACCACCGCCCGTTAAAAAACAGGGCAAAACAAAAGAAAGGCCGTATGGCGAAACGCCTAGCCGACACAAATCAGAATCAGATACCAGCCGCAGAGCAGATAGATGCTTTTACAAGACTCACTCACGAACTTCATCAGAGTTTTTTTAATGATGAGGTGAATCGCGACCGAGTTCTCGACGGATTACGAAAGCTCAACAGAAAAAAGCTTCACCTCGACTGCGGCGTCGAGCCGGAGATTCCCGGCTGGGCTCACAAAGGGGAGTCAATCAAAACACATTCTTCTTGCGGGATTGTTGATCTATCGATGATTGCCGCCGAAAGCGTCTTTCGTGGAGAGGTCAGTCTCTCTGGCGATGAGTATCTCGCAAGAGTGCAGGAAGAACTTCCTTCCTTTCTTCCCTTGAATGCCTGCGCCCGCGATTTCTTCGTGAAGTCCGAAAACTGGAAGTTCCTGGCGCACCTTCCGACCCGGATAGATTTCCTGATCTTTCCAGGGACTGTTTTTAACGGTGCGGATAAAAACCTCTACGTGCCGGATCTCCGTCGCATTGGGCTTGAGTGGCGTGAGGGTGAGAGCCGAATCAAAAATGCGTTGATGTACCCTCGCTTTCTAGTGGCCGTGGTCCCAAAGTAGGAAAGCGGGCATTCTGTTTTCTTTTTTTAACGCTCTTGAGCGTTCAATTCCAGCCCTGCACACGCGGGGTTTTTTCATGTAAACACCTCGCTTCGCCCCTTTTCATTGGCGGTAATCACTATATAATTAAAGCATTATTATTATCCTCTAAAAATATGAGTGCTCTACTAATAGTGATTCTCTTCATAATGTTCTTTTACTTATTAAGCCGGGTGAAAGAAGTCGAAAGGAGAATGGGCGAGATAGGTAATGTAAAAAGCGCGCCTCGGGAATCATCGGGAGAGACTCAGTCACAGGTGCCTCAGCAGGTTATTTCGTCGACTCCTTCTCCAATGTCGAGTCCGACACCTGTCGTTTCGCAAACAATGCAAGGACAGCCAGCTTCTGCTGTACTTCCCACAAAGAAAAAGGAAGGCGATGGAAATACCGAATTCGCCCTCGGAAGCAAGGTGATGACGGGTGTGGGTGCGCTCGCGCTTCTTCTCGGAATTGGTTTCTTTTTGCGATACGCATTTGAAAATAATCTTATTTCAGAGTTGAATCGGGTAATCTTCGGAGTTATTTTCGGCATTGTTGTGGTTGGGCTCGGACATTTTTTGAGGAAAAAATATGCAACCTATGGCTACACTTTGGTGGGGGCAGGACTTGGCATTCTATACCTTTCACTCTACGCGGCATATAGTTTCTATTCGTTATTGTCTATGCCTGTTGCGTTCACTCTTCTCTTTGTGGTTACGGCTCTCGGAGTTGGCGGGTCGCTTCTCTATGACTCCAAGGTTCTCGTTTCCTACTCCTTCTTGGGCGCATTTATTATTCCTTTTATCCTACCTCTTTCTCTCTCCGTCCACGTCCTCTTTGTCTATCTTCTGGTCATAAACTCGGGAGTGCTTCTTGTCGCTCGATTCAAGGTTTGGCCCGAGCTTACGCTCGGCAGTCTCTTGGGGACGAGTCTGATTTACCTTCGATGGGTGATAGGTCCTTATACCGATGCTCTCTTTGCGATTACGCTTTTTTACTCCACCCTTCTTTTTCTCATTTACTTTACAACCAGCCTCCTGAATTTCGTGTTTCGCGATAGGCAATACAAAGGCATAGACGGCTTTCTTCTCTATGGAATCCCAATTATTTATTTTCTTCTCAATCTCACTATCATTCGTGGCAATAACGACACGGCGCTTTTTGCCCTCCTTATCGGTATTTTCTACATAGCAATTTCGCTTGGGGTGCGAGCGGGTTTTTCGGCTGTGGGAGAGCTGACGCGATTTTCGAATGCAATGCTTTTTATTGCCACTCCTTTTATTGCTCTCGCAACTGCGATTCATTTTGACGGCTCGACTGTAACGGTAGTGTGGGCAATCGAGGCCGTGGTCATGGTGCTGGTGGGATATCTTCTTAAAACTTCCTCGAACAGAGTGGGCGGAATAATTCTCGCCATACTTACAGGAATGAAGATGGTATTGTTCGATTTCGGAATGCCCTTAAATGCGGTCGCTATTTTTAATTCCCGCTCTGCGACAGTGGCCATCGTTGCTCTTATGTTCGCGACTTTGATGTGGGTGTATATGAAAATCGAGAATATCGGCGGAGATGAAAAAACAGCGGGGAGGTTTGTAGGTTCGATTGGTCTTTTTGCGACCCTATTTCTCTGGTTGAGCTTCGAAGCTCACGATTTTCTCCCGGATTATCTTCTCTATCTCCCGCTTATCTATATTATTTTCGGAACGCTTGCCCTAAGTTTCTCTTTCGTCGTCCGGGAGAAAATAATACGCTTCTTGTCTTACCTAGTCGTATTTCTGGCGTTTAGTTTTGCTCTCGCATTTCAGTCCGACCTCGATCTTTCAAGATTTTCCTCTCTCTTCAATATCCGAGTTCTGACGGGGCTCGCGGCCGCGCTTTTCACCGCATTTCTCATGTGGCTTTTCAAAGCAAATGCAGTTGACGTGTCAAATGATGAAAGGAAAATCGTAAAGGTGTTTCTTACCGCGGCAAACCTTCTTGTTCTTTGGGCGTTCACTTCTGAAATTCTCGGATACTATAATATGAAATTTCAGGTATTAAATGATGTGGGCATCGAGAACACGAAGAGGGTAGTGTTGTCTGGATTCTGGCTCGTGTATGCGCTCTCCGCGATGGCAGTCGGCATTTTCCGCCGGTCGATTTTTGCCCGATACCTCTCTATCATTCTTTTTGCTGTCACCATTTTCAAGATTTTCCTCTACGACACGGCGAATCTAAGCGACGTCTACCGCTTCGTATCCTTCATCTCACTTGGCGTGATATTGCTCATCACCGGTTTTGCTTACTATAAATTTAAAGATAGAATCACAGAGTTCGTGAGAATTCCCAATGAGCCGGCAAACAAAGTCTAGTTAAAATTCATAACTTTCTCTCAATTTACAACTCCTCGCAGTCAAGGTTTAGCCTGACAGTGCAGGGCTGTTTTTTGGTTGAGGAGTGACAAGGTCATCTCTCGCGACTGCATAAGGCCAGATACATATTGCACTCTTTGGTCTCTCCAAAGCAGTGAGA
>JBDTMN010000011.1 GCA_039934295.1 Candidatus Taylorbacteria bacterium
AAACTTTAAGAATTTTTGATAAAGTAGGTTCTAGCAGTGTCATAAAGATACTCCATAATCAGACAAAAAGGTTTTGAAGAAGTAAGAATGTGGGACGCGCGAAGCGCGTCCCAATGGGTTCCGGCTGGATTTCGCCCAGAATCCGCAGGGGAATTCGCCAAAAATGAATCCGAATTCGGCGCGCTAGCGCGCACCTGTTTTTCGCCAAGGAGGAAGTTCGATATCCAATGCAATTTTTACTTTTCTTTACAAAAAGAATTTTTGCTATACTACAATCATATGGAACAAAAATTCTTTTTGTATGCTCGCAAGTCCACTGATGTGGAGGATAAGCAAGTTTTAAGTATTGAAGCGCAGTTGCAAGAGCTTCGTGATTTTGCCAAGCGAGAAAATATTGAAATCGTTTGCGAATTCATAGAAAAACAATCTGCTAAAATTCCTGGTCGTCCCATTTTCAATAATATGGTTGCGCAGATTGAAAAAGGAATCGCAAACGGCATTCTTGCTTGGCACCCAGATCGTCTTGCTCGCAATTCTATCGATGGAGGACGCATAATTTACCTTGTGGATGAAAAGAAATTGGAATCTCTAAAATTTATCCAGTTTTGGTTTGAACCTACGCCACAAGGCAAATTTATGCTCTCCATCGCCTTTGGTCAGAGCAAGTATTATGTGGATTCTCTTTCTGAAAATACCAAACGCGGTTTGCGACAGAAAATTCGGCGCGGAGAATATCCGGGGCTTTCGCCTGTAGGATATATCAATGATAGTAGAACCAAAACTGTCGTGGTAGACAAAAAATCCGCGCCGATTATTCGTCGAGCTTTTGAGATGTATTCTGAGGGAAATATATCAATGGATAATATCGGCGTATATTTTGAAGCAAACCGCTTGTTTGGAAAAAATGGAAAGAGAATCCACCGAACCCGAGCATACTATATTCTTGCCAATCCATTTTATTATGGACACTTTCGTTATATGGGAGAAATATATGAGGGTAAATACGAGCCAATAGTGTCAAAGCAACTTTTTGATAAGGCGCAAGAAGTGATGAAGCTAAAAAGTCGTCCAAGGCATAAAGATAAATTTGAACCGCAAGCATTGTGCGGACTACTTTCTTGCGCAACATGCGGAATGATGATCACTGGCGAATACAGAATCAAAACACAGAAAAATGGCACGCAACATTTTTATACTTACTATCACTGCACCAAGAAACGCAGAGATATGAAATGTCCCGAGCCATGTATTCGCCAGGAATCCTTGGACGAACAAATTTCATCACTTCTTCAAAAAGTTTCTATGCCAAAAGATTGGGCGGATTATTTGAACGAAAGACTTGAAAAAGACAAAATGGAATCCGCCCAATCTGTTTTTGCTTTTGTTGAAAAGAATCAAAAAAGGATAAAAGATATTACAGTGAAGCTCCAGCGACTTTTAGATGGATACTTGGAACAAGATATCGAAAAAGATATTTATCGTACTGAAAAAGCAAAATTACTTTCCGAGAAAAAGTCGCTGGAGGAGGAAATATCGAAGAATCAACAAGAGCAAAAACGTTGGCTCGAACCGATGCAAAAATGGATAAATGACGCGCAGAATATGGAAAAAATTGCATTGGATTCCGACCTTTTTAAGAAAAAGGTCGTTGCCAAAGAAATCTTTGGCTCGAACCTCCTCCTTGGCGAAAAACAGGTGCGCGCTAGCGCGCCGAATTCGGATTCATTTTTGGCGAATTCCCCTGCGGATTCTGGGCGAAATCCAGCCGGAACCCATTGGGACGCGCTTCGCGCGTCCCACATTCTTACTTCTTCAAAACCTTTTTGTCTGATTATGGAGCCGCCTCTCAGACTTGAACTGAGGACCTTCGCTTTACAAAAGCGTTGCTCTACCAACTGAGCTAAGGCGGCGATTATTCAACCGAAATGTCTAATTACTAATTTCTAATTACCGATGAAATGACGGACATATCTTATCATTGGAAATTAGAAATTATTTAACATCATTTTCCTCACTTTGCTCTTTTTTCCTGCTTTTGCTATTTGATACTATCCCACCTTTTCCATCTTTTTTATATCCCTCCATACGCTTCAAGAAAAAAGAAACCCCGCTTTTGTGCTTTGTCCCTTTGCCTCTGAGCTTCACGATAATTCTTGTGAGCTTATCGTGCAGATAGTGCGCAAAAACCAGAAAGAAATGCTTGGCGCTTTCTTTGGTAATCGAAGTGAGCGCTCGTATGCCTCTTCTCCCGCCTCCCACGATGACTTCGGTGTGAATATCAATTTGCTCCTGAATTAAGGTGTCGCTTTTCGGCAAAACTCCTTTCGAGATGAAAGTGTGACCTTTCTTCAGTTCCCATATTTTATGAAGTATGAGCGCCGTGAGAACAAGGAGTGAGACGCCGAAAGCTATGAGTGCAGAGAACATAAGTCCTATTATTTATTAAGTACGGAGAAACGAGTGAACCGGGAGACTTCAATTTTTTCTCCGAATTTTTGAATTGCTCCCTCGATGAGAGAACCGATGGTCATTTCGGGATTCTTGATAAACGGCTGATTGAGAAGCACTTTTTCTCCAAAAAATGAATTCAATTTCCCCTCCATGATTTTCTCTTTCATGTTTGCTGGTTTGCCCTCAATATCTTTCGCAAACACTTCGCGCGCTTTATTTTTGGCCTCTTCACTTACCTCATCGAATTTCACGAATTCGGGATTTGATGCGGCAACGTGCATCGCTATATCATGAGCCAAAGCTATAAATTCCTGGTTTTTAGATACGAAATCCGTTTCGCATGAAAGTTCTATTAGCGTGCCCACATTTCCATTCCCATGAATATATGATGCAATAATGCCCGCCCCCAACATCCTATCGGCCTTTTTGGAAGCGATATCTCCTCCTTTTTTTCTCAATATGATCAGAGCCTTCTCCTTGTCGCCATTGGCTTCCTCGAGCGCCTTCTTGCACTGCATCACTGAAATGCCTGTTTCATCCCGAAGAGCTTTGATTTGGTCAGTTGTTATCATTAGTTTGTAAGTTAATAAGTCTCGCTCGAAAAACTCGCTCTTAATTTTCAAAGTTTTCTTCTCCTGAACTTACTAACTTAAGCAAAGCGTAACTTATAAACTTTTACACTTATTTCTTGTACACCACATTCTGGACCGGCGCGGCAGCCGCGGATTCCCGCTCTTTCGCTCCTTCTTTATACGCTCTCACAATTTCTCCCACAAAAAAACGGATACTCGAAATGGAGCTGTCATTGCCTGGAATCGGAAAATCCACTTCTTTAAAGTTGCAGTCGGAGCCGGAAAGGCTCACAACCGGAATATTTTGCTTATGGGCTTCAGTCACGGCGATTTTTTCGCGCTTCTGATCTACTACGAATATCGCTGCCGGCCTGTCTTTCATTTTGCGGATGCCCGAGAAAAATCTTTCGAGTTTTTCCACTTCTCTGTCAATCAAAAGCCGTTCTTTCTTCGTATATTTTGCCAATTCCCCTTTCTCTCTTTGGGCAATCGTGTCTTCCATTTTTTGAACGCGTTTTTTTATTTCATTGAAATTGGTGAAAGTGCCTCCAATCCATCGGCCCGAAACATACGGCATTCCTATCGAGTCGGCTCCGCTTCGCACAGCTTCTTGAGACTCATTTTTCCCTCCGACGAAAAGAATCTGCTTGCCATCTCTCGCAATGGACCGAACATACTCGCAAGCAGAGGCGAGCATTCCGCTTGTTTTTTCAAGATCGAAGATTTCTACGTTATTTTTCGCACCAAAAATAAAAGGCACGGCCTGCGGATGCCTTCTTCGGGGACTCATTGCGAAATGCGCCCCTGCCTTAAACATGGCTTCAATTAAAGTTTTATCGAGGTTTTTCTTGGTTTCCATAGTAGATGAGTGTAGCAGATAAATTTGCGGGACGCAAATTAGACATAACCTATTACAAATAACTGAATAACTTATTGCGGAGAGAGAATTCTCCGGCTATTCAGTTATTGGTTACGTGTCACTGGTCAAGTCGCTCCGTGGCTTTCATCCGTAACGCCTCGATTAAGGGCTCTATCTCACCTTTAAAAATCCCCTCGATGTTGTGCCATGATTCCTTTAGTCTATGGTCGGTTACTCGATCTTGAAGAACGTTGTAGGTGCGGATTTTTTCTGAACGATCGGCAGTGCCTATTTGGTCTTTTCTTTTGCCCGCGTATTTCTTCGCCTCCTCTTCTTCCTTAAACCTCGAGAGCTTCGCCTGCAAAATGCTCATGGCTTTTTCCCTGTTCTTAAGCTGGCTTCGCTCGGAAGTGCATCGGACATCAATACCGGTCGGGACGTGGATAAGCCTGACGGCGGTTTCCACTTTGTTCACATTCTGTCCGCCTGCTCCGCCGGAGCGAGAAAATTCCATTTTTATATCTGCCGGGTTGATTTCGAACGACATTTTCTTCTTCAGAGGCAAGACGGCCACAGAGGCGGTCGAAGTATGCACTCGTCCCATTTTTTCCGTCTCCGGCACTCTTTGAATCCTGTGCACTCCGGTTTCGAATCGAAAAAGACGATACACATCCTTTCCGTGTATTTCAAACACCACCTCCTTGAAGCCACGAAGCGCGGACTCCGACTGGCTTATCTTCAAGACTTCAAAACCGCGCTTTTGGGAAAAGCTCGTGTACATAGAAGCCAAACTTTGGGCAAAAAGAGCCGCCTCCTCTCCTCCTGCGCCCGCGCGGATTTCGAGAATAATTTCATTGGGAAATTCCTCTTCCTCTTTATCTTTGGCCAAAATATCTTCAATCTGACTCTCTACAGCTTCCTTTTGGGCATGAAGATTTTTTATTTCTTCTTCCGCCAGATTCTTCATGTGAGGATCGCTCGCGAGCATTTTTTGAAGTTCGACTTCCTGCTTCTCTAGCCCCTCTAGATTCTCTGCCAAAAAAGCGGTCTTATGGTTTTCTTTTAATTTTTTTATATCCATCATGTTAGAGAAACGTAAAACCGACCGCCTTCGCGGGCGGGCGACTTTAGGTCAGGCAGTTACTTTTTAGAAGTGGGAGCTTTCTTTTGTTGTCTCGCTTTAAACTTTTCAACCCGGCCGGCGGTATCAAGAAGATTTTCCTTGCCCGTATAGAAAGGGTGGCAATTACTGCAGATTTCCACGGAGATTTTTTCTTGAGTAGAACCCACCGTGTAAACCGCGCCGCATGCGCAGGTTGCGGTGGCATCACTATAGTATTTTGGATGGATGTCAGTCTTCATATAATTACGTTTGTTAAGATTTCTTATCTTAACAGACATTTTACTATTCTGCAACTATTAGATTTTTTGTAACATGTAACTTGTAACGTAAGAGAGGAGGAAATCTTCCCTTTTCAGACGCTACATGTTACATGTTTTGTGTTACATATTTAAAGTCCCTGCAACGGATCAATCATCGTCTCCTGAATAAGCTGGGCTTTTGCCATCACCTGGTCTCCGTAAAATGCATTTTTGGGCAAACTCCAGTTGCCTCCGGCATAGTATCGCAACGCCGCCTCGCGCTCCGCGCTGTATCCTCCCGCAGATGCTCCTAAGTCCGCCACAAAAAGAGACGTCGCAACAATCGCATCTCTCGGCTCCCACGGATTGGGATTTGTTTTCCCGACAACGTCTCCAATTCTTGCCTGATACATTTCCCAAGTAGAAGGAATAAATTGCGAGGGCCCCATCGCTCCGCCGTATCCTCCTCCCATCGGACATGAAAGTGGCATCGAAGCGGGGTCGAGTCCGAGGGCAGATGTAATGCGTAAATAGGGAGCCTGGTCACGCTCCGGCTTCATGATAGATTGCCAGCCTTTCTCCGGCGGGTCTCCCGGCCGATTGCACGTCCCCACATTTTTTCCAAGATTAGATTCCTGGGTAAGAATCGCCAAAATAAAAGCTGGACGAACTCCAGTAGATTTGGAGGCAGCATTTGCATACTCAAGCGCCTTCCCGAAGGGTATCGCCGCCGTGTCTCGAAGCGAGAAAAGCGCGCTCCGTATTGCCGCCGCTTTCGCCTGACGTTGCGAAAGAACAGTCGCATAGCTCTGTTGCTGTTGCTTGCTTAGGCCCAAGAGGCGCTTTTTTTCGGCTTCCGCGGTTTCGATTTTCCGTTTTTCATCTTCAATTGAGATTTTGGCATCAATCTCTTTCAGCCTTTTTTTATTAAGCGAATCTTTTTGAACTTCGTTCTCGCTTTTGTCATCGCGTATCACGCGGACGGTTGTTTGGAGCGATTCTTGGATTGAAGCATAAGAATCCACATCCGCGAAAAAATCCGAGAAGTCCGACTTGGCGAGCACCGCTTCCACGAGACTGAAAGAATCAATCTCGTTTGTTTTTCTGATAAGCTCGGCCAGTGATTCTTTGTTTTTATCTATCCGAGCATTGAGTGCCTCAATAGTTTCATCCTTCTTGGTAATGTCTTTACCGAGAGCCTCAATGGCGAGTTCCCTCGCACGGATATTAAGCTTTGCCTTTGCGATTTGAGCATTCAAAATAGCCACATCTCGTTCTAAGGACGCTCCTTTCTGGCGCTCCGAATCCAAAATCACGGTTTGCTCGTCAATCTCCTTCAGGACCTGCTCAAGTTCTGCCTCCAATTGCTTCTGCCTAGCCGTGATAGCCTCTTCACTCTGGGCGTAAACGTGCGGAAGATATTGATCCGAATAACTCAAAAGGACAAGTGAAAAAACACTTAGAGCTAACATTTTTAAAATGGCGCGAAAAAATACCATACGTTATCCTATTATACACCCCGTAGTAGATTTTAGTATCAAACTTCGTTCTGTCCGACTTTGGCGGACGATACTAAAATCTACTACAGGGTGCGAAAAGCAAGCCACAAAAAAAGCCCGAAATAGGGCCTTTTAGGAATTCTGAGATGGGCCGAACGGGAGGTGGCCTCCCGTTCGGCCCTTGAATTATTTAGTGTCTTTAGTATCTTTCTTCGCTTCTTTCCCGCCTTCATTTGGCGCAGTAGCTACTTCGCCTTCTTCACCCTCTTTCTCTTCTTTACCCTTCTTCTCAGAAATTTCAATTTGTGACAAATCAACCGGAACTACTTCCTCTTCCTTCTCCTCCCGAGGTTGCGCGACTGATGCAATCACGTCATCGGGATTAATCACCAAGCTCACTCCGGTAGGCAATTGTAAATCTTTTGCCTGAATCCTGCTATCGAATGCCGAAAGCGAAGAAATGTTGACCAAAATAGTGTGGGGAAGGTCTTTTGGAATAGCTTCGATTTTAAGTTCATGAATAACCTTCACCAAAATTCCTCCCAAATCTTTCACCGCGGGAGAAACACCTTCAAAGACAAGAGGGACGCTCACTTGCAGTTTCTTGCCTTTCTCTACTACATAAAAATCCGCATGACGGAACACTCCAGACACGGGATCCACATCCACGTCTTTAATCAGCGCGTCATGTTCGTCTTTGCCGTCCTTAAGGGAGATAATCGAAGATTCTCCTACCTGCTTCCAGACTTTCTTAAATTCGGTGGCGGAAACCGACACAGAAGTTGATTTCTCTTTCGGCCCATAGTAAACAGCCGGCAATTTCCCCCCTTTTCGAAGCTTCGCCAGCTTTATTTTGCCATCGCGTTTTTCTAAATGTAACGTAAGCATGTCTCTGGCATTATACCCATTTCCGAAAATTCCGCAACACCATTTTTTATTCTTCTACCGATTGTCCAAAGCGTCTCTTTGGATTGTCTTTAGCTCACTAGCTCACTAGCTCACTAGCTCACTGCTATTATTGCACCTACCCAATTGTCCAAAGAGTTATCCAAAGAGACGCTTTGGACTTGATGAACGTAAATAGGTGGCAATACTCTCTGATTCTTGTATCGGGCCATAATAAGTTTGATAATAATCAATAGCATCTATTCACTTATTCTCACGAATGTGCGAATAGATTGCAAAAATAAATAGTTAGAAAGTCTCAAAGAAATTCATTTTCATCTTTCTCATGATAGTCATTCATTCCACCATTCGCGCGAATGGTGGAATAAGCTGAACATCATACTTTAGGACAGACAAGGTAAACTACTAAAGTCAGTGACTATCCGAAGTGAAACTCTTTCCAGATTCTAAAATCTATATTCCATATTCTATTTAAGTTATTAGGTTTTGAGTTATACTACCCCATATGTCAAAATTCATTCATCTCCATACCCATTCGCACTATTCCCTCCTCTCCGCTCTGCCGAAAATTCCGGAACTTGTGGCCGCGGCAAAAAGCGACGGCGCAAGCGCGCTCGCACTGACCGACAACGGCAACTTGCACGGAGCGATAGAATTTTACAAAGAATGTAAGAAAGCTGGCATAAAGCCGATTTTGGGAATTGATGCCTATAAAGCTCTTCGTAGCCGTGGCGACAAGCAGGCAGGAATAGACAATGCGCGCTCAAGACTCATTCTTTTGGCAAAAGGCACAGAGGGCTACATGAATCTCATAAAATTGGTCACCGCCTCATACCTTGAAGGTTTCTACTATAAGCCCAGAATCGATAACGAACTTTTGGAAAAATGGGGAAGCGACTTGGTCTGTATCTCTCCCGCATGGAGCGGAGAAATTTCAGGCCTTCTCAAAAATAAAAATTACGAAGGAGCGGAGGAAAAAATTTCGTTTTACAAAAAATTGTTTGGTAAAGAGAATTTCTTTTTGGAAATAACACATCACCCCGAGATTGCGGGTCATATGGAGCTCATGAAGGAAATCGGGGTTCTCGCTCGCAAGACTGACACTCCCCTCGTGGCTTCGCAGGATGTTTTCTATCTGCATCCGGAAGACAAAAAAGCCTGGCGCACCCTCATGTCTGTTCAAAATGGAGGCGACATGGGCGAGAAGCGAGAGTTTGGAGGAAGCGACGAAAACTTTTCGTTCATTTCGGGAAAAGAAATGGAAAAAAATTTTAAAGATTCGCCGGATGCGCTCCTCAATATTGAAAAAGTGAGCGCGCTCTGCAATCTGAAGCTGCCCCTCGGCAAATGGCTTTTTCCTTCCTATATTCCCAAATCAGGATTATCAACTGACGAGGAGCTTCGAAGAATTGTGTACTTGGGAATAAAAAATCGTGGACTCCCCGAGTCGAAAGAAGTTCTCGACCGTATCGAATATGAGCTCGGCATTATTTTACAAAAGGGCTACGCCCCCTATTTTCTCGTGGTCGGAGACCTTCTTCGATTTGCCCATGAGCAAAAAATTCTCACCACTATTCGAGGCTCGGTTGCAGGCTCCATCGTCACCTATCTCGCGTATATTACGAACGTAAATCCACTCGAATACAAGCTCCCCTTCGAGCGATTCTTAAATCCCGAGCGCCCGTCCGCGCCCGACATCGACATGGATTTTGCGGATAACCGACGCGATGAGGTCATTGAGTATGCAAAAAAGAAATACGGCTACGATAAAGTCGCCCAGATCGGAACCTTCGGAACAATGATGGCGCGAGGCGCCGTTCGCGACGTAACTCGCGCTCTGGGATATCCCTATGCCTTGGGAGACACGCTCGCAAAAATGATCCCTATGGGCTCGCAAGGCTTCCCCATGACCCTCGACCGCGCGCTTGAAATCGTGCCTGAACTCACGCGAGAATATGAAAGAGATGCCAAGGCAAAAGAAATCATCGACATCGCAAAAAAAATCGAGGGATGCGCAAGACACATTTCCGTGCATGCCGCGGGCGTGGTCATCTCGCCGATTCCGCTTACCGACGTGGTGCCTCTCCAGTACGACACCAAGGGAGAAAACAAAATCATCACCCAGTATGATATGTATTCCATCGATGAAGACAACGCCGGGCTTTTGAAATTTGATTTTCTCGGCATAAAAAATCTCTCAATTCTCGCGGAAGCGGTGGAAAATGCAAATCAAAAATACGGCACAAGCATTGATATTGAAAAAATTCCGATTGATGACAAAAAAACATTCGAGTTACTGGCAAAAGGAGAGACCGCTGGACTTTTCCAGTTAAACGGAACAGGAATGACAGCGTACTTGAAGCAGTTGAAGCCGACTTCGATTTTGGACATCAATGCCATGGTCGCCCTCTATCGCCCGGGACCGATGGAGTCTATCCCCCAATATATCGAACGGAAACACAATCCGATGTTGGTGACATACCTTGATCCTCGTCTCAAAGACATTTTGAGCCAGTCATATGGAGTGATTACTTACCAAGATGATGTTCTGATGACCTCAATCAAACTTGGTGGCTTCACCTGGCTTGAAGCTGACAAACTCCGTAAAGCGATGGGCAAAAAAATTCCCCGAGAGATGGAAGCGCAGAAAGAAAAACTCCTTGAAGGGCTCGTGAAAAATGGCATGAGTCAGACAAAAGCCAATACATTATGGAAACTTATCGAACCCTTTGCGGCATATGGATTCGGAAAAGCTCACGCCGCAAGCTACGGTAGGGTGGCGTACCAAACTGCGTATATGAAAGCCAATTTCCCTGCTGTATATATGTCAAGCGTTCTCTCCGCCGACTCCGGCGATGTGGAAAAAATCGGGGAAATCATTGCCGAGTGCAAGCGCATGGAAATTCCTGTACTCCCGCCGGATATCAATGAAAGCGCGAGCCAATTTACCGTGGTCGGAGATTTGAAAGAGGGAGTCAGCGAAAAAATCCGCTTCGGGTTGACGACAATTAAAAATTTTGGAGAAGGAATCGCGGACATAATAATTGGCGAACGGGGAAAAAACGGCAAATTCAAGTCACTCGCTGATTTTCTGGAAAGAATTAAAGACAGAAACCTAAACAAAAAATCGTTGGAGGCCTTGGTGAAATGCGGAGCGATGGACGCATTTGGAGAGAGGGGAGAGATGCTCGGAAATATTGAAGGATTGCTCTCGTACAACAAAGAAAACAAACTCGCGGACAATCATAACTCGCTTTTCGGGGATGCCGAGATTCACACGTCTTTTTTGAAATTGAATCCGATGCCACCGGCAGCACAAAATGAGAAACTCACCTGGGAAAAAGAGCTCCTCGGCCTTTACATCTCGGGACATCCATTGGACCACATGAAAGAGAAGCTCGAGAAACAAGGGAACTCAATTAAAAAAATCAAGGAGGGACTCAAGGAAGGAATGGTCACCGTAGTTGCGGGCATTATTGAAGAAATTCGTCCCCTCCTCACCAAAAATGGAGAGCAAATGCTTTTTATCCGATTAGCGGATTATACCGGCTCGATTGAAACTGTTGTTTTTCCGCGGGTGTTTTCCGAATACAAAGCTCTTCTTCGACCCGAAGCCTGCGTTGCTTTCAAAGCAAAATTTTCCCTTCGAAATGACACCCCCTCACTCATTGTTGAGAAAGTGAAAGCTCTATAATTTTTCTTGACAAAAATAATTTTCAGTTTACAGTACTGAAAGCAACTCGCACACGGTTCATACACACAAAATCCAAAAAACCAGAAATCCTATGAAAAAGAGAGAAATCGGTCTTGTCGTAATCGTCGGAAATAACTTTTTCCGAGTAACACCAACTGGGGATGATAAAAAATTTACCCTCGAGGTAATCGAAAGCCCGTCAGCCGACAATTACCCGAAACCTTCCGAGATCAGTACAGATGCATTCTGCATGAAGTTTCCGCCGTCACTCAAAGTTTTTGGACCTATTTACTTTGACATTCAGGGTGTGGCCGGCTCCGGATTGGTAGGTGTCCAGCAACTGACACACACGGATCCCGCCATGGGATGGCAGGTTTCTGACGGCGGCGCAATCTTTCGTGGAAACATCCGATCTTACCTCGCCACTTTTCCGCAATAAGCGCTTCCATTCCTTCAACACGGACACCTAATGCTCCGTGTTTTCTTTTGCTAGAATCTCCTGAAACTGCTATCATTTCAACATGAAATCGACTGAAAACCTGCCTAAATTAAGACACTCTCTTGCTCACCTTCTTGCCGCGGCGGTTCTTGAGCTTTATCCGGATGCCTTAAATACCATCGGCCCAGCAATCGACAATGGTTTTTATTATGACTTTGAATTTAGCGCGCCAATATCTGACAAGAATCTCAAAAAAATTGAGAACAAAATGCGGGAGATTCTCAAGCACTGGGATGTTTTTGAGCATATTGATGCAAGTGTAAAAGAAGCTCAAACTATTTTTGCAAACAATCCTTATAAATCTGAATTGATTGAAGAAATAAACGCTAAGGGTGAAAAAATCACTCTCTATTATTCCGGCCCGAAAAAATCACTTCCCTCTCTCTCCGATTTAAAAGCTAACACCTTACACCTTACACCTAACACCTTCCTCGACCTATGTAGAGGCGGACACGTCGAAGATATCGAGGAGTTGAAAAAATCTGCATGGAAACTCTCTCACATTGCTGGAGCGTATTGGCGAGGCGACGAGAAAAATAAAATGCTCACCCGCATCTATGGGCTTGCCTTTGAGAGTAAAGAAGAACTTGAGGCATACGAGAAGCAGACTGAGGAAGCAAAAAAACGCGACCATAAAAAACTCGGCCGAGAACTCGGCCTTTTCATATTTTCTGATCTTGTTGGTCCGGGCCTGCCAATTTATACATTTAAGGGAGCGGCAGTTAGAAGAGAGATTATCAATTTTTCAAATGAATTGCAGAAGGAAATCGGCTACCAAGAGGTCCACACGCCGAACATGAACAAAGCCGAGCTTTTTAAGGTATCTGGGCATTATGAGAAATTCCGAGAAGATATGTTTAAAGTGTCATCGCAATACACAAAAGAAGAATACTTCTTGAAGCCGATGAACTGTCCTCAGCACACGCAAATTTTTTCTTCGGAAAACCGAAGCTACAGAGATTTGCCGATTCGAATTTCTGATTTCGCAAATCTGTATCGCGACGAAAAGCCAGGACAGCTCTCTGGCCTTACGCGCCTTCGTTCCTTTTCACAGGATGATGGACATTCCTTTTGCAGAGAAGACCAGATAAAGGAAGAATTTACGTCAGTGCTTGGAGCCATACAAAAAGCACTCAAGGTGTATGGCATGAGTTACAAAATCCGACTATCTCTTTGGGATGAGACAAAGAGAGAGAAATATTTGGGTGAACCCGCGGTTTGGGAAAAATCTCAAAAAATCCTCGAGGAAATTCTCAAAGAGAGAGGAGTTGATTATTTTGTCGGAATTGGAGAAGCAGCCATCTATGGTCCAAAAATGGATGTAATCACGACAGATTCAATTGGTCGTGAATGGCAAATTTCTACAATACAGCTTGATTTCATCATGCCAGAACGCTTCGGATTAAAATATACAGATAAAGATGGCAAAGAAAAAACTCCAGTGATGATTCATCGCGCTCTTGTCGGCTCCCCTGAAAGATTTCTCGGTATCTTAATCGAGCATTATGCCGGTAACTTCCCTCTCTGGCTTTCTCCGGTGCAAGTTAAGATTATTCCGGTCCGGGAAAATCACAACACCTATGCAGAAGAAGTTTACGGTGAACTGCGCAAAAATAATATTCGAGTAGAAATTGATATTGATGATGAAAACCTTGGAAAAAAAGTGAGGAAAGCAAAAGTAGAAAAAATCCCCTACTTTATCATCATCGGTGACAAAGACCTCGAAGCAAGAAAGGTTACTCTCGAATCCCGCGACCATGGCAATTTGGGCCAGCTCGACTCAAACGAAGTTCTCGTAAAATTACAGAAAGAAATTGAGGAGAAAAAGTAAAATAATAGTGATAAATTCCACTTTCAAAAACATCCTCAAAATCCTAGCAATTCCGCTGATTCTTCTTTTTGCCTACCTCTCGATGGTCTTGTTATGGAAAGTGTTTCATTTTCCCTCCCCGGATGAACTGACTGAAATCGCTCGACGGTATTTTGAGATGTATGGTTTATGGATTGTTTTTGTGAGCGCTCTCATCGAAGGATTCTTGATTATCGGCCAATATTTCCCGGGTGGATTCGTAATTTTTATCGGAGTAGTGGCGGCACGAGGTAATATATTTTCTGTAATTGAGGTCCTCGTAGTCGTAGGTATCGCCTTTTTCATCTCTTATTATTTAAATTACCTTATGGGGAGATACGGCTGGTATAAGATCTTTCTCAAATTTGGTTTAAGAAATCCTATCGAACGAGCAGAAGAAAAATTATCTAGGCATACCCTGACTGCAATTTTAGGTAGCTACTGGGAACCAAACCTTGCTTCCATTACAGCCACAGCTGCTGGAATTCTACGCATAAAGACGGAAAAGTTTCTCGTCGGTTCGCTCTTGGGAATTATTATCTGGAATACATTCTGGGGTATTGTTGTTTATTTTATAGGCGAAGCGCTTTTACACAATCAAACCCCGGTTTATCTTTCAATTATAAGTTTCTGGTGTTTTTTGATTCTTCTAAAAGTTTTTGTTATCGACAAGAAAAACAATACCCCCAATTAATTACCGAGCTCTCCGAGCTCTATTCAGCCCTCTGTGTCAACCTGCCACGTTGACACATCTTTAGGCGCGCCAAGCGCAAGTTCCACACCTCTGAATCCTATGTATTAAAGAAAACTTCCCCTTCGCATCTTGCGGTGATATTTAATGGCGAAACGGTGCGCTTCGCTGTTTAGGAGGAGAATTTCTTTTTTGTATTTTTGAATAATATTTTCTAGTCCGAGCATGGACTCCGGACGATGTTTTTCGTTTTTCGTGACAGCAATGACTGCAATATCAAATCCCCTGCCTGCTAAAAGCGCTTCGGCGGCTCTTTTTTGTGCAATTCCTCCATCCACGACTATTACATTGGGATAAGGCCATTCACTGTGATTAAGTCTTCGATTGAGAGTTTCTTCTAAAGCCGAAATATCGTTTACACCCTTCTGGCCTCGAATTTTAAACAACCGATAGTCGGACTTTTTTATGTGGTTCTCTTCAAGCACAACCATCACCCCTCCCATGTTGCTTCCGCTCATGTGAGCGATGTCGTAGCCTTCCATGCGAAAGACTCCTTCACCCTTCGGTTTTATCAAGGTCGGGCCTTGATATGAATCGAGTCGTTCCGCTTTTATGAGAGACACGTCCTGAATATGGGTTAGAGCAAAAATAGTTTTTTTTGTCGTTTGAGCTTTTTCAAATTCCAGGTTTTTTGCGTATTCTTTCATCTCTCGGTTCAACTTTTTTAGGAGATCGCCCTTTTTTCCCTCAAAAAAAAGCTTGAGATTTTGAATAATCCGCCCGTACTCTTTCTTTGAGATTTCTCCGGTACAAACCCCCGGGCACAATCCTATCTGGCGATTGAAGCAAGGTTTACCTGTCACATTGCTTCCATTCGGAGAATCTGAAACAGGTGTGCACTTGTCCCTATATCCAAAAATTCTACGAATAATTTTCATCCCCTCTTTTAAAACCCCGCCCTGCGGATAGGGGCCGAAAATATATTTGAATTTCCCCTTCGGAACTTGGTCTTCCAAGTCTTTGCCCCGCATCATGAGCACTCGCGGATATTCTTCATCAGTGAAAACAACGTAGTTGAAGCTCTTATCATCCTTTTCCAGCGTATTGTATTTCGGCTGATACTTTTTTATGAGATTGGCTTCGAGAATAATCCCTTCGAGCACCGAGTCCGCCTGAATACATTCGACGGTAGTCGCCAAGGTTACCATGTCAATCAAAAACACTCCCCTCGTTTTTATGAGATCTTTCCCAAAGTAGCTCTTCACGCGGTCTCGAAGCGACGTTGCTCGCCCTATGTAAAGTATCGTCTCTCCTCGCTTGAAGAAATACACTCCCGGAGCATCGGGAATTTTCAATTTTGACAATTCTTGACCCTTCATGATTGTAAATGATGTTCGAGCTTTTTATTCGCCTGCTCGCTGTTTCTTAAGCGCCTTTTTGAGATACTCTCCAGTGAAGCTTTTTTTATTATTTGCTATATCGTGCGGAGTCCCTTTCGCAATAATCTGGCCCCCGTTTTCTCCCCCCTCGGGACCAATATCCACGATGTAGTCGGCATTTTTGATAATATCTATGTTGTGTTCGATGACCATGACCGTGTTTCCTTTGTCCACAAGCTTTTGCAGGATTTCGATAAGTTTTTTCACGTCTTCATAGTGAAGGCCTATTGACGGCTCGTCCAAAAGGTAAATCGTTTTTTGGATATGCGGACGATAAAGCTCGGAAGAAATCTTTACCCGTTGCGCTTCCCCGCCGGAAAGCGTCGTCGCAGACTGGCCGAGCTCTAAATATCCGAGACCCACCTCATTCAGTGTGCGCAACCTGTCTCCGATTGCGGGAATGTCGTCAAAAAATGCGAGCGCCTCTTCAACGGTCATTTTTAAAACATCATAAATGCTTTTCTTCTTGTATTTCACTTCCAAAGTCTCTTTCATAAAACGCTTGCCGTTGCAGATATCGCACGGCACATAGACCGTCGGCAAAAAGTGCATTTCGACTGCAATCTCGCCGTTCCCTTGGCAGGCTTCGCATCGGCCCCCTTTTACATTGAAGGAAAATCGGTTGGCTTTCCAGCCGCGCGCGCGCGCTTCGGCGCTCGCGGCAAACATATCCCGAATATGGGTAAACGCACCCGTGTAGGTGGCAGGATTCGAGCGCGGAGTTCTTCCTATCGGCGACTGGTCGATCAAAATCGACCTCCCCAGATATTCAGAGCCGGTAAACGAGCCGACATTGTAGAGTTCGTTCGAGCGATACCTTTTATTGAAACGGGCTTCGAGATTCCTGTTCACAATCTCATACATAAACGAAGACTTGCCGGACCCCGAAACGCCCGTAACCAGAACGAGATTTCCGAGCGGAATATCAACATTTAAGTTTTTGATGTTGAAGATATTTCCGCCGCGGATCATGAGCTTTCCCTTGTTGGCAGGTCGCACCTCGGCGGGCATATCAATAAGCTTGTCTCCCCGAAGATAGTCGAGGGTAATTGATTTGGAATCATTTTTTTTCGCCGTCAACAGTTTTTCCATGTCCCCTGCGACCACGATCTCCCCTCCATGCACGCCCGCGCCGGGACCAATATCCACAAGGTAGTCGGAAGAATAAATCGTGTCTTCGTCATGTTCCACTACGATAATCGTGTTGCCGAGATCCCTCAAATGCAAAAGTGTCTTAACGAGACGCGCGTTGTCACGACTGTGAAGTCCAATAGTTGGCTCATCCAAAACATAGAGAGCGCCAACGAGGCCCGAGCCCAACTGGGAGGCAAGACGGATGCGCTGGGATTCTCCGCCCGAGAGCGTATGCGCTCTTCGGTCGAGAGAAAGGTACTCGATGCCGACATTTACCATAAACTCGAGCCTCGATTCGATTTCCTTCACGACGACTTTGGAAATGCTCCTTTCTTTTGCCGAAAGTTTGAGATTCTTGAAAAATTTCGCGCAGTCAGCAATTGACAGAGCGGTCACTTCGACAATATTTTTTCCCCGCTCCTCCGTAACACCTCGCGATGGAGCGTCTCCAATTCGCACATGCAGGGCCTCGTCTCGAAGCCTTGCTCCCGCACATTTTGGACATACTTCGCTTCCGAAAAAATGTCTTGTACCCAGCCCATTGCACTCCGAACAAGCCCCGTATGGGGAATTGAAAGAGAAAAGCCGAGGCTCTATTTCGGGATAGGAAAAGCCGTCGTATGGACACATAAACTTGGAAGAAATGAGTCGCTCTCCTTCCGGAGTTTCGATTTTAATTAGTCCGTTTGTCTCATGGAGAGCTCTCTCAATCGATTCCGACAATCTTTCGCGCCACGTTTCTTTCACAATTTCACCTTCTTCTTTACTTTCTTTTGGAGACACCGCCTGAAATTCACTCAAAAAGAATTCGTCCACCAATACGTCGATATCGTGAACTTTGTTTTTAACGAGAATGATCTGCTCCCGAAGTTTCTTCCGTTCGCCGTCAACTTTAACTTCGGAATATCCGCGACCGAGCAAATCGTAGAGGAGCTGGTAGTATTCCCCTTTGCGTCCGAAAACGACGGGAGCGTAGATTTTGATTTTCTCTTTTCCGACTCCGACCCCTAGCACTATTTTCTCTGGACGCTCTTCACGAAGCGATTTTACTGTTCGCAAAATGGTCTCCAGAATTTCCTCCTGCGATAATTTATTAATCTCCCTTCCGCAAATAGGGCAATGAGGGCGGCCGATTCTCGCAAAGAGAATGCGCATGTAGTCATAAATTTCGGTTATCGTGGCAACAGTAGAGCGAGGATTATTCGAACGAGACTTCTGATCGATGGAAATCGCTGGCGAAAGGCCCTCAATCTCATCTACGTCCGGCTTTTGCATCGTATTTAAAAACTGCCTCGCGTACGCGGACAATGATTCGACGTAGCGTCTCTGACCTTCGGCGAAAATGGTGTCAAATGCAAGCGAAGATTTCCCAGACCCTGAAAGGCCGGTAAAGACAATCATTTTATTGCGGGGCATCTCAACCGTTATGTTTTTCAGATTATGGGTGCGAGCGCCTCGAACTATAATTTTGTCATTCATTTTATTGCATACCAATATACTAATAAATGCCAAATACACTAATGAATACGAATAGAAATGATTTAATTATTAGTAGTCATTCGTATATTTCTTGATTGGTATATTCGTATTTAGTGTTAGTTCCTAACACTAAAAATTGCCCTCGGGCTTGCCCTAGGGGTACCTATTGACTATATCAGCATAGCATCATCGATGCAAATTGAAAGTAAAAACCGCTTCTCGTATCAGGCTTTTTTCTTCCCCTCGAGAACATTTTTTATCTCTTCAATTATTTCATCCAGCGTCACTGTTGCTTTGATGAGAAAACGTTCTGCTCCCATATCTTTTGCCTTGTCGATATCCGCCTGCTGTCCGAAGTTGGAAAGCATAATGACCGGAATGTGCTTGACGAGGTCATTCGCTTTAAGCCTTCTTAATATCTCATATCCGTCAATTCCCGAAAGAAGAATATCCAAAAGCACAATATCCGGAATTTCCCTCTCGGCGGTCTTGAGCGCCAGTTCGCCGTTGATTTCATGTAAAAGTTTGCAACCCTGATTAGCAAGCTTCCTCGCGATAATGTCGCTCAAGAACGCATCATCCTCCACCCACATTATTTTCTTGTCTTTAAGAGAAGACGGGCCCGAAGTCGCTGATTTTTTTTCTTCTCTTTCAGGCGCACCTGTCTCTCCGAGTTGAAGCTTAATTTTTTGGAGCACTTCATCGGGATTGAACTCCGCTTTTATGAGATAGTCCTCTACGCCGAGAGCAAGCACGCGGTCAATCTCAACAGCCTGCCCTGAATTGGACACAACAATGACGGGAATACTAGAAATGGCCGGGTCTTTTAATTTCTGTTCCAGAATTTCAAACCCAGTCATCGAGGGAAGAATTAGGTCAAGAAGCACCAAGTCAGGTTTAAGTTCCTTAATCTGCTTGAAACCCAATGCGCCGTCTCGCGCCAAATACGCGTCATATCCGCCGTGCTTTAATTTTTGGAGGAGCACGTCTCCCAAAAATATGTCATCTTCAACAATAAGAATTTTTTTCATACGAATGAATATACTAATATACCAATGATGAAATATACAAATGAATACTACTAATTAAATCATCTCCTATTCGTATTCATTAGTATATTCGGCATTTATTAGCATATTGGTATGCTTATTTAGCTATCGGCAATGTAAAATAAAACACCGTTCCGCGGTCAACCTCGCTTTCGAACCAGACCTTGCCACCGTGTTTTTCAATGAGATTTTTGACCACAAAAAGACCGAGTCCTGTCCCGTCCGTCTCAAGCTTCGAAGCATTCGTTCCGCGGAAAAATCGGGTAAAAATGCTTCCATACTGGTCCTTTGGAATACCGATTCCGTTATCGGTAATCGAAATCAAAACAAATTCACCTTCCTTCGAGAGATGGATTTTTATAAATCCTCCCTTCATTGTATATTTTATGGAATTTTCGAGCAAGTTCTGACATACCTGCCTGATTTTCTCCACATCCACGTATACGGGAGGAAGCTTTTCGGCAACGGGTTCAAGAGAAATTGTTATATCTCTTCTCATTGCCTCGTGGTGCATGTCAAAAAGCACAGAATCAAAAAGTTCCTGTATGTCGGCTGTGGCGAAATTGTACTGAAACTTCTGCGACTCCAACCTGTTTGCGTTCAGCAAGTCATTCACGAGCGCAATCATTCTTTCATTGCTGTCATAGCTTTTTTCAAGAAACGCCTTTTGATCGGGGGAGAGAGGCCCGAGATCCCCGCTTGCAATCATTCCCAATGTCCACTTCAAGCCGGAAAGAGGGGTGCGAAGCTGATGCGCGGCAACTGAGATGAATTCGCTTTTTCTCCTATCCAGCTGTTTTACTTCTGTAATATCCTCTATCCAGACCAAAAAATTCGCACGGGCGCCTTTCTCATCTAAAAGCGTTATGAAAGAAAGCTTGTAGATTTTGCCGTCAACATCAATCTCGGGCACGACAAAGGGCGCACCACGGTCGCTTTTCCCAAATGATTCCTCAACGGCATAGTTCTCAAACTTTCTTCCAAATGCCTCTTCGATAACTTCCTCATTGTTTTCCTCATTAGACAGTCCTAAAATTTCCCTGCATTTTCGATTTATAAATATGAGGTGCATATTGCTGTCGAGAAGCTTGGCTCCTTCAAACATGTTTTCGGTAACAATGCTAAGTTTGTTCTTTTCGTCCTCGAGCTCTTTCGTCCTCTCCTGCACAATCAAATCCACCTTCTCTTTTTCTTTCAAAACATCTTGTGTCCTCTGATTCACGGTTTCCTCAAGCTCCCCGTGACTGATAAAAGCCAGACGCTCACTTTCTAAAATCCCCGGTGGCATAACATCAAGAAATTTAGAAATAATCTTATAGTTATAGTGATCGCTTACGATTCGAAATACTTCCGACGCAAGCGCCTTGGCATTTTTTTCACCTTCGGAGTCCAGTATCTCCAGATAAAAAGCGGTGTACAAATTTTTAAATATCGAAATAATTGCCGAAAGTTCCTTCCGATCATTTTGTTTGACTCGGGAATTAAATTCGTCGTAGTCGAGCTCGTCATGTTCAATAATAATGCCCGCATTACTGGAATCTCTTCCAAGAATCTGTTCTGCTTTTTTTCTGCCCGCATGTGAATCTACGGCGTGAAAAAAGTGTTGCAAAAAAATCTCATAAAAATAAAGAGATTGCTCCACTTCATCCAAGAATAAGAGCTCACATGCGAGAGGAAGCGATTTGATGTCGATATTTTTAACTATATCCTCACGTAATTCCTCTTTAGAATAAACTCTTTTGACGATGAGGGGCTTATTCTCCACAATAAAATCTTCAAACAGAAAAAAAGTTCGCACGCTTACTAAGTCGCGCTCCAGCCCGTGCAGTCCGTCAATTTTCTTTTCGTCTTTGAGCAGGGGAGAAATGAGGTCTTTCTCGACCACTATGTCTCCGAGAAATGCAAAGAGCGAATGAATTGACCTTAGTTCGCCTTCCAACTCGGTTTGAGAGCCCTTTCCAAATACTGATTTCACTCTTTCGAGAAATGCCATAGTGCCGATACTATACCATTTTGACTCTCAACACTCAATCGACTTTGCCGTCCCCGCAACGGTAGAAAACTAGATTATTTTCCTCTCCGCATACGTTATAATCTTGCTATATCAAGATTATAACGTATGCGGGAAATTTCTCCTTTTACAGTAGGGCTACTCTAATTTGCGTTCCTTCCCCTAGCATTTTTTTAATACGGCACCTCCGTTCCGAAGCCAAGCTTCGGTCTCGTTGGAGAAGCAAAAGATTTTCCGTTAAAACTCTTTTTCGCGGAACTTCATCTCTTTTGAGACTTTTTGCTGTTTCCATCCAATTTCTTCTTTAACGCAATAATTTCATCGCGGAGCAATGCTGCCGACTCGAAATCAAGCTCCCGCACCGCTTCATTCATCTGCTTTTCCTTTTCGGAAATAAGTTTCTTCGGATCCTTATCGAAGATTGCTTTATCAATTTTCAAAAGTTCGCCAACGGCCTTTTCGTGCTCGCTTCGAAGTTCTTCCGTGATATCCTTTATATTTTTTTTGATAGTCTGAGGAGTAATTCCGTGCTCGGTATTGTATTTCACCTGCAATTTTCTTCTCCTGTCAGTTTCCCCCAAAGCTCTCTCCATCGATCCGGTTATTGAATCGGCATAGAGAATGACTCGTCCGTTTACATTCCGAGCCGCCCGTCCGATTGTTTGAATAAGTGCGGTTTCGGAGCGCAAAAAACCTTCCTTATCGGCATCAAGAATTCCAATAAATTCGACTTCCGGCAAATCAAGACCCTCGCGCAAAAGATTTACTCCCACAATACAGTCGAATTTACCCTTCCGAAATTCCGTGAGAATCTGAATGCGCTCCATAGTTTTTACATCGCTGTGAAGATACTCCGCTTTGATCTTTTTTTCCTTGAGGTACTCGGAAAGATCCTCCGCCATTTTTTTTGTGAGAGTTGTAGCAATCACCCTTCCCCCATTTTTTATTGTGAGTTCTGCTTCATGAATAAAGTCATATATTTGCCCCGGATATTCGCCTTTTTCAATGATTGGCCTCACCGAAACTTCAGGGTCAATGAGGCCTGTAGGGCGGATTACTTGCTCAACAACAAGTTCGCTTTTTTCATATTCAAATTTTCCCGGCGTCGCCGATGTATAGATAAGCTGGCCAACATTCTCCATGAATTCCGCAAACTTTAAAGGACGATTGTCTTTCGCAGAAGGCAGACGAAAACCGTGCTCAACCAAGTTCTCCTTCCTCGACGCATCCCCGGCAAACATTCCATGAAGTTGCGGGACAGTAACGTGGGACTCGTCAATAATGGTGAGAAATTCCGGACCTCCGTCTCGATTGTGCGGAAAGTAAGAGAGTAAAGTGTCCGGAGCTACTCCGGGCATTTTTCCCGAAAAGTGCCTCGAGTAATTTTCAATTCCGTTGCAATAGCCGATCTCACGGATCATCGCGAGGTCATACGAGGTTCTTCTTTTGAGCCTCTCGGCCTCAAGAATCTTCCCTTTCGAAGCAAATTGCTTTAATTGTTCGTCAAGCTCGGCTTGAATGCCCCCGATGACATTTTTCAGGTTCGTCGGGTCAGTGATAAAATGTTTCGCGGGAAAAAGATAAAACATCTTCATCGTCTCAATGATTTTTCTTGTTATGGCGTCAATCTTGGTAATCGAAACGATAACTGATTTTCCATTTTTGTCGGAAAATTCGATGCGATAAATTACCCTTTCATTTACGGGCATAATCTCGATAGTATTTCCAAGCGCCCGAAAATTCCCCGGGTTCAAGTCGGCAATCGTCCTATCAAAGTGAATGGTGATGAGTTTTCTTAAGAATTCTCCCCGAGTTATTTCCGAGCCACTCTCGATTTTCATATTCACTTTCTCGTATTCGTCCGGACTGCCAAGCCCATAAATGCAGGAAACAGTGGCCACAATAATGACGTCTTCTCGGGAGAGCAGAGCCTGCGTAGAAGCGTGGCGCAAGCGGTCAATTTCTTCGTTAATCTGGGCTTCCTTTTCAATGTAGGTGTCGGTAACGGGAAGATAGGCTTCCGGCTGGTAGTAATCGTAATAAGACACGAAATAGTGAACAGAGTTTTGTGGAAAAAATTCCTTGTACTCCTGCGCGAGCTGGGCGGCAAGCGTCTTATTGTGAGCAATAACCAAAGTCGGCTTCTGTATTTGCTGTACTACATTTGCAACTGAAAAAGTTTTCCCGGATCCCGTAACACCCAAAAGCGTTTGATGACGCATGCCTTTTTTCACTCCGAGGACGAGCTTTTCAATTGCCTTGGGTTGGTCGCCTGCGGGCTTGAACGGGCTTTTCAGTTTGAATAGTTTTTTCATATTTAAACTATATCTTGAGAAGGCAGAAACGCCAAATCCCCCCGAGGCCAGAGGCCTCGGGGGGAGCAAATCTTAACTTTTTATCCAAGGGCCTCCCTATCGAGACTACGCTTTTTTGGCTTTTTTGCGCTCGCTCTGCTCTGAGGACGATTTCGGCTGATTTCCGAGAATTTCGTAAATCTTGTTCTCGTCAACTGAAATCAATTCGTCGCTGTTTTGCTTTTTTGCCCTCAAGGCAGTAATTACGGAGCGAAGATAGTCGAGAGCCGTCTCAATAGTATTGTTCGAGGCAAGGGCAAGAGTCTTGACCGCATCTTGCGAGATAACAGCACTCTGTCCTCTCGCTTCGCTTTCAATCGCAATTTGAATTTTTTCGGTGAGAGCATTTCGTCGATTTTTTCTCACATTCCTCACAATTATAATTCCTCCAATCACCGTACACCAGATAAGTACCGCGAACATAAAGAGAACGATTCTCGGATACTCTTCGAGGCCGGTGTAGGGCACTTGAGTCAAAGCCACATTTGCGGCAGAAAGTGGCGCGGGTTGCACGGACTGGAAAAGAGTAACATCGGGTTCATTGAAGTTGCTCGAACTAGAGCTTCCGCCTGAAGACGAGACAGTGACATCTTCGCAGTCGGCTATATCGTCCCGACCATCATCGTCAGTTACCCTTACCTCTGCCCGCTTTGTACCGCGAGAAGAATAGGTTTTCGAAATTGTCCTTCCGCTTCCATTCAAATTATCCGTGCCGGACCAGTCAATTTCGTAAGGCGAGTTGCCTCCGGAAATCTCGACGCGCCGAGTAACTCTATCCCCAACACGCACCGAATCATCGTCCACCGTACATCCAAGTCGAAGAGACGAAGACGAAGAGCTGTCTCTATCTACAACTACGTCACCACAGCGAGCGGAACGGAACGTTCCATTATCATCTGTGACAGTGACCGTCGCATTTTTTGTTCCAGTCCTTGAGTAGTCCCACGTCACAGTTCTGCCTGTGCCATCGAGCCCGTCAGTCCCTGACCATTCAATTTCAAATGGGCTTCTTCCCCCGCTAATTGTAACTCGCCTCGTTACGGACTCATCAATCGATATTCGTCGGTCATCAACGGAACAGCTAATAGAAAGCGAGCTTGAACTGTCATCGTTGCAATTCCCTGAGTCAATTCGCGTTGTGACTGTATTGCTTGTAAAAAATCGGGAATACGGGTCACTTGAAGATATGTGCGCAACATTGCGGATATCAAAAACCGAGCAAGACGAACTTACCACTCGCGCTCTCCATGAGATCCATCCCGACTCGCCGGGAGACAAAGTGCCGGCATTCCAAACAAGTGTTCCGCTTGACGAACTGGAGTCCACACCCACATTCGAGGAATGCGATTCTGATAGATAAGAAAGCGAGGAAGAAATAGTATCATCAATTTTTACTTGGGCGCAGTCCCCGTCTCCTCTGTTATTGAAATCAATCGTGTAAATCAAAATGTCTTCCGCTTCGGCTGAAGTTCTGTCAACAGACTTGGATAGAGAGAGTTCACAGCGTCCCACAGGTTGAGGCGTAGGAGTAGGAGTAGGAGGATATGGATAAGGATGAGGCGTTGGGCGGGGAGGAATAGGGCGGGGAATTGAAAGAGTAGTGAAGCTCCTTATATCTCCCTTTTTAGTATAATATGAGTTCTTCAATACGGCGCGGTAAAAATAGGTCGTATGTGGAGCAAGGTTATTTATGACCGCATCAAAATTCTTAGGAACGGTGATCGCTACAGGTGAAGTAGCACTGTGCATCGAATTCTTCGTTCCCCATTCAAAGTACGCCACCGTGCCTGGAGCGCCTTGCGGGTTGCCGTAGCCCTCGATATGCGCGCTATTTGCTGTCACGTTCGATACTTCTCCCGTTCTCACAACCGGAAAAGCCGTGGGTCTATAGGAATCCTCATATACCGCTTCGGCGCGCGGCGCGCCAAAAACAAACACACAAAAAATACTTAGGCCAATAATCCCCGACTTAAAAATTTTGTTTAAGGTAATATTCATTGAATTTAAATGATAGTTGCTAATTCCGCCACGACTACAAACCGATCCTCCTTTGCCCCGAAATTATTGCAGGTTACCAAGGTCAGCTTCTGAATATCCGATTTCAAATTTATTTCCACATCGCTGTCCTTGCTTAGAACCACGGAGCTCACCCGATAGACATATTTGTGACTCTTAGAGTACACGTCAATTTCATCTCCCACGGAAAGCGTGCCTATGTCATTTAATGCCCGATACGCCTTGTTGTATACGATTTTTAAATGGCTCGAGTGTCCAAGCAACAGAATGTTTCCCGGTTCACCCGGTAATCCGGAGCCAGGATAGCGAACCACTCCGCTCTGTAAAGCTTCGTCCAATGCCCACACCGCTTTTCTTTCCGGATTTGAAATCGGTGAATCAACGCCAACTTTTGCTATGACAATGCGTGTCGGCGCCTCGCTCCCGATTGCATGATTGACACTGCTTGCGGATTTGGAAGTGGGAACAGGCGTCTTCGTTTTAGAAACAGTCTGCGCTGTCGTCACAGGTCGCACAGTGTAGATTTTTTCCACAGTTTTGTCCAATTGGGCTGGAATCGAGATTGCATAAATTGCATTATCCGGAGCGCTCTTCGCATTATCGGCTGTTTGCAAATCTTGAGTTTGCGCCTGGCTGAGAGAAAGAACTGAAGCATGGAGCATGGGGAAAAATCCGAAAAACGCCCAAGTAATGAGAAAGACGAGAATACAGACAGCTAGCCACATAACCCACTGGAACATTTTTCCTGATAATATGCTTTCTTCAATTATGGGTAGTTCTTTTTTCATATGCACTTATTTAGCTTTAAAAGCCTTATTTATAGGCCTTATTCGTATCATTGACAATCTATATACGTTGTTCTATAATGGACTAATAAGGAGTGCTTAATTCCCCTTTATCCCTGTTAGTTATATATGATATAACATTATTGCTTTTCTGTCAACTACCTCCCCTTTTGTCTAATAAACCCTAAAACCTTTTACAATACCATGCAAGACGCACACATAAAAGAATTTCTAGATCCTAAAGAGCCCAAGCATGAAGAAAAGAAGGACCAGGCCGAACGAGCCCGCAACGCGGCAATTAAAACCTTTGCGGTTCTTGGACTTGCCGGCATTTTGGCTCTCGTTTCGTGGGGAGTCGTGAAATTCGCGCCCCAGGGAATCAAGTCTCTCACCTCCGCGACATTTTCGCTTACTTCTAAATTCATTCCGAACAAAAACAAACTTACGATTACTTCGGATAAACAAAAAGTATCTTCGGGGGTAATGTTCATTTTAAGCTGGACAAATAGAAACGAAGAAAAAGGCACGTACTCGCTTACCTACCCCTGCGCGGACGATTTTCATCTTGAGGCGGTTGAAATCCAATCAAATAAAAAATTAACGATTCCCTGTAGCACTGATTTCGCTTTCGCTTCAGATGAAAATAAAATTACCCTCATTCCGCTCCTAAATATAAATCAAAACGTGAATGTCCCCATCACTTTGAATTTCACAACCGATGGAAGCGAGAAAGTTACGAGCTCGTCGAGCGTCACCATGGCTTTCACAAAAGTGTCTCCTCCTCTTCAGCCCGCCATCGCCACTTCAACTTCGAACGCTTTGGCATTAAGTCCGATTTTAACTGATACCCCTCCGCCAGTGCTCGCGCCTTCTCCAACACCAACTCTTGTAGTCGCGCCAAGTCCTACTCCGCGTCCTACTCCTGTCGCGCGCCAACCTGTTTACACCTACGTTCCGCAACCCGCTCCTCCGCGAGAAGACCCGTTCGGAAGACCTGACCTCTCGATTCGCATTTTGGCAACGGGAACCGTAAACTCGCGTAACCAATTTATTGAACAGTCAGCAATTGACTCGAACGAAAGAGCGGCAGTGCGTTTTGAAGTGCAAAATATTGGCACGAAAGGCAGTGGCATATGGCGTTTCGAATCTGAACTTCCAACGCAGAGATCCTATACCTTCCGCTCTGACCTCGAACCCACACTCTTTCCTGGCGACAAAATAGAATTCACCCTCGCTTTCGACGAATTTGAAAACACCTCCAACTTGCGATTCACTATCCAAGTTGACCCTTCCGACCAAATAGACGAACTCGATGAAAATAATAACGATGCAGGTGTGGGAATAAGAGTGAACTAGCTTTTAGCTCCCAATTTTATTCGCAAATTCATATTTGCGAATAAAATTGAGGATGTCGACATTTCTTAATGTCGACATAGACTAACTAGCTGTTAGTAATCTCAAAAAACGGCTTTCGCCGTTTTTTTTAGCCACCGGCAAGGACCGTCCTTGATATGCAAGAACCGCTCAACAGAGCGGCATTTTTCAACCTCTCCTCATTGATTGATTTAGTCACACATATTGCCATTAACCCATTCTGTGGGAAAACCGCCATATGTGTGTGCACATTACCGAAGACCCTTGACTTTTAGGTGTTCAATGTGTATAACTTATAGGTTACCTCGTTCTTTCACAATCTACTTTCTAAAGATGGTCATAGCCAAAAGGTTCCGATTATTCGGTGCTTTCTGGCTATGACTATACTAGTCTAGTTCCTGCTCGGATGAGGGCGACACGAAAACGGGCAAATTAGCCCAAGGAGAAAAACTGTTATGGAAACGAAAATGGACTTCGCGTCCCAGAACCTAACCGCTGGTCAGCTCAACGCCATCGTCAAGATCCTCGGAGGTGAGGAAGGTGCTTTGAAGTTTTTGCGTGGTGAACATGTTGTTCAGCCCGCGGTCATTCCCGAACCCCCGCCCGAACCCGTGCTGAACTTCATCGTTCGCGTGAATAGGTCCGTCAAGCCAACCTTCAACCATGGGATATTCACGTCGCGCTGGTTGGATAAACCCGAGTTGGAGTGCTTGGGACCCGCTGAATACAACCTTCAAGACGGGGTTGTAGAGTGGCTCCACGACGACCAGAAGCGTAACTCCGTTGACGGCAATACCATCTACAGTCACTTGAAGAAAAACGATGCTCTCGCCACCTGTCTGAACATGCAGGATGGGCTCGCCATTAAAGAGAGGGGTATCGCCGTGTTCCACAAGCTGTTCGCGGGCAAGGCGGTGTTCCTGTGGAAATCTGTCATAAGAGGCGATTGCGATTGGCGTGTCCCGTATCTCCACATCGAGGGCAACGAGGTTGTGTTGGGTGCGTTCAATTTGGACGACCACTGGTTCTCCTGCCACCCCGCTCTCCGTTTCAGCAAGTAGCACTTTGGACTTTGGGCACTTAGCCACCGGCAAGGACCGTCCTTGACATGCAAGAACCGCTCAACAGAGCGGTTTTTTTATTCTTAGAAAAAAGAATCCTTAATTTTCTAAACGCTAAACACTTCGGTCACAAAAGCCCCACTTGGAGGCAAGGCCTCCAAGTGGGGGATACGTTTTAATTCCATGTGAAATATGTCGACGGTAAATCTTCCAATTCTCTTTTCATAAAGCTAAAAGCTAGTAGCTAATAGCTATAAGCTCTCTTCTAGATGTCCAAATTCGCCATCTTCGCATTCGACTGAATAAATGTTTTACGAGCAGGAACATCGGTTCCCATGAGCATATCGAATACTTTGTCGGCTTCGGCTGCGTCTTCAACAGTTACTTGCTTCAAGATTCTCTTTGACGCGTCCATGGTCGTTTCCTTGAGCTCTTCCGGATTCATCTCTCCCAAACCTTTGTATCTTTGGATAGAAATTTTTGGAACTCTTTTTTGCGAGCCTTCTTCCTCTGCTTCCTCTTTCGCCTCTTTGTTCGTGTTCTGATCTTCCTCCGCTGGGTTTTCGATGAGGTCTATGGCCTCGACATCCTTGCCCAGATATTTTATTTTCTCTTCCTCGGTGTAGACGTAGGTCACCTCTTTTCCTTTTTTGATTTTATAAAGTGGCGGCTGGGCAATGTAAATAAACCCTCCATCTAGTAGCGGTTTGAAGTATCGGTAGAAAAGAGTGAGTAAGAGCGTGCGAATGTGCGCTCCATCCACATCGGCATCAGTCGCGATAATGATTTTGTGGTAGCGAAGTTTTGAGACGTCAAACGTATCCCCTATCGCGGTTCCAATCGCGATGACCAAGTTCTTAATCTGCTCGCTTCCGAGCATTTTGTCGAGTCGCGCTCTCTCAATATTCAAAATTTTCCCACGAAGCGGCAAGACAGCCTGCGTCCTTCTGTCCCGTCCTGTTTTGGCACTATTGTGGACAAAAATCCCAGAGGCCAATGCAAAATTATGAGTTCCGGGTACTTCAATATCATACACATCAAATCTTTCAGACATTTTCTCAATTTTCTTGATTCTGTGATTAAAATGTGTTATAGCTTCTTCAAATTTATTTTTTTCTCCAGCAAAAAATCGGTCGCGAACGGTTTCCCATTTAATGAGAGACTTGTCGTTTGTTTCTTTTCTAATTGCGTTATAAGCATTAACGTCAATTTTGCCGTTTTTCAAATACAAATCGTGCAGGGTTTTAAGTGCCTTATTGAGATACGTTTGGTTATAAGAATTTTTTCTTTTAGAACGAAATTCGGGAGTCCATTGTTTTTTAGTTTCCTGGCTTCTCCAAGCAAGAAGGCTTTCATTGCTCCATTCTTTCCTTGCTTCTTCACGAAGCCAATCCTTTCGCTCTGGGTGTTTTTCGAAAGAATCAATTACTTTTTCAGATTGTTTCAGTCGATTTTCTGAAGACGACCAATGTGCCTTCTGATTTTCATTCAAAAGATTATTATTTGATTTTCTGTACTCTTCATTAGAATGATAAAATTCCAGAAATTTCTCTGTCATGAATTTTTTATACTCAGGATTCTCCCATTGCTTCTTTGCATTTGCACTAAACAATTCCTTTTTCTCTAAGCTTTTATCTCTAGCTTTTATGCGAAAAGCGCCTGTTCGTTTGGCTTCCGCCGACTTAACTTTCACATCAGGACGATGAAGCGTGTGCTCCAAATGACTATAGTGAATAGCCATGTGTTGTTCATAGCTGACTCGTTGAATATTGCTTGGATTATTGTTTCTTTTATTGAAATCAACATGATGGCGATGACTACCATTTTTGGAAGTGTAAACACCTTTTTTAAGATTGTACATATCAGCAAGTACATGTGTAGGAATCCATTTTTTCTCTTTTGGATCAAAAACCATTTCATAGCCGTCAAGGCTTGTACCTTCTCCTTTTACAGAAATTTTCCTATAAAGAGGAGCGATGCTGTCATTCGGGGTTAAAGCATGAGCCGGCTTATAAGAACCGCCGACTAATCTAAAAGGATGATCGGGTGTGCACGTAAGTTCTTCATCCGAGTCCAAAATTATTTTTATTACTTCTGCATTATGTTTTGTGAGTCTAGGATTTGTTATGGGCGCTAAACCAATATGGCCATCCTCACGCATCGTGTAGCAAAAATTTTGCTTACCCTGTTTATCTTCCTCAATCAACTCTTTTAGAGATAATGCTCGACCATCAGACAATGCAATTTCAGTTTTGTCAATCCAACATCCACCGGCGCTATCCCCCTCAACGATAAACAATTCAGCCTCCGATGCTTCTTTAGTTTGGCAATCAGCGAGTTTTCCTGGAAGTGTCATGCCCTCAAGCGCGCCCTTGCGAAGCACGGAATCCTTGGCGGCCTTTGCCGCTTTTCTTGCTTTCAAGGCCAGCACCACTTTGCCGATTACTGCCCGAGAATCGTCCGGGTTTTCCTCGAGGAACGCCGAAAATGCGTCGCCAAATACAGTAGACACTGCTCCCTGCGCCTCCACCGACCCCAACTTTGCCTTTGTCTGCCCTTCAAACTGAACTTCGCGCATCTTTACCGATACGACGGCGGTCAGGCCTTCGAGCACATCCTCTCCCGTAAAATTGTCCTCCGATTCTTTGATGAGATTATTTTTTCTCGCGTAGGCATTCAGTGTTCTCGTGAGAGTCGTTTTGAAACCCGTTATATGAGTTCCTCCTTCAGAAGTGTAAATATTGTTTGCAAAAGGCAGAACCCTCGATGAAATATCGTCCACATATTGGAGAGCGATTTCAACCGATTCCACTCCTTCGACTTTCTTTTCAACATAAAAAATATTCTTGTGAACCGACGTCAAGGCTTGGTTTGTAAACCGAACCAAAGAAACAAGGCCTCCCTCGAAATAAAATGCCTCCGACGGAGCGTCGAGACCGAGCTCTTTGAGATAAAACACTTCTTCATTCTCGAAGTCCCCGTCAATTCCGCGAAAATCGATGACGCTTATCTTTAAACCATGCACTAGGTATGCTTGCTGACGCATATGGGTAACCACTCGGGTGAAATCGAATTTAATTTCTCCATCCTTGGCGGAAAATATCTCCGAGTCGGGCTCAAATGTGGTGATCGTCCCGTGAAGTTTTGAAGAGCCGATTTTTTTTACCGCCGCTTTTCTTTTTCCTTTTGAATATTCTTGAACGTACTTCCCCCCGTCTCTGTGAACCTCCACCCTGCAGTAAATGGAAAGCGCATTCACTACCGAAGCGCCCACTCCGTGAAGCCCTCCCGACACTTTGTATCCTTCTCCGCCAAATTTGCCTCCGGCGTGAAGCGTAGTCATGATTGTTTCCAATGCGGAAACTTTTGTTTGCTTATGCATGTCTACGGGAATTCCTCGTCCGTTGTCCGTTACCCGCACGCGGTTTTGAGGCAGAAGAACCACTTCGATGTCATTGGCAAAACCCCCCATCGCTTCGTCGCGGGAGTTATCAAAGATCTCCGTTATGAGATGATGCAAGCCGTCCGGCCCCGTAGTTCCGATATACATTCCGGGCCTTTTGCGGACTGGCTCTAATCCTTCGAGAACGGTAATGGATTCAGCGCTGTATGTTGATTTTTTCGGTTCTTTTTCTTTAGCCATAAACAAAAAAGCCCTATGCTTTCACCTCTAATTATAGCAAATTGACACCCTTTTTGAAAGCACTTTTTCCACAAAATATGGCTTAATATTAGCTCTAAATCAGGCTTTTAGGACACTAGTTGCCAGCATGAAGATTATTTACTTCTTACGGATGCTCCAAGTTCAGATGCGGTCTTCGCGCGAATCCTGTCTTGAATCATATTTACCTCCTCATTGGTAAGGGTGCGTAGAGGTGAGCAATAGGTGATTCTAAATGTGTAGCTAATCATATCCTTTCCGAATTTTTCGGCATTCTCATATTTATCGATCAATTTAACTTCTTCCACAAGATCACCCGCGTATTCACGCACAATTTCATAATAGTTATTGAGGCCAACCGATGTGGAAACCACAAAAGAAATATCGCGATAGGTAGAGGGATATTTGCTCACTTCTTCATATTTTCTCCCAAGTTCAAGCTGTTTTTTTACTCGATCATCCTCCGACCACAGTAATCGGATATCAGGAAGAGACATCGAGGCAATCGCCAATCTCTCCAAGCCGAATCCAAACGCCCAGCCGTTATAACCTTCGATGCCGCAATTTGAAAGGACGCTTTTCCTTGCCATGCCACAACCGAGAATCTCGATCCACTGCCCATTGATCAGAGCCTCCATTTCAAAGGAGGGATCGGTGTAAGGAAAATTGTGGTCGTAAAAGCGAAACTCCACTTTGTCTCCAAAAATACTTTTAGCAATTTCTGAGAGAGCATTTTTCAAATCTTCCGGTTTAATGACTTTCTTATCGTCAGGCGCGATATATAATCCGCCAAACTGATGAAATACATTCATGTGTCTATTGTCAATTTCATCTTTTCGATACACCTTGCCGAAACAAATGGCGCCTAAAATCTCTTTGTTTTCGATTCTCTTTTTTATTTCAGGATGATTTAGATAGTAGTACCAAAAAACCGTGTCATGGGTACGGAGCACATTTTCCTCATCGACATAATAGGTATCAGATTTGCTTCGCGCGGGGTGTCCCATCGGCATGTTGAAAAGATCAAACAAAACACGTGTAGAAACTATTTCCGGAATAGTGATGACGTCAAAACCAGAAAGACTCTTCGTCTTTGATGCACGATCCACTATCTCCTTGAGCGGACTGCCTTCACTTCTCGAAAGGTCAGGCATTGCCAAATATCGCCTTATTCTATTGGCTTCCGAATCAGCTCTTGAATCCAGAACCTTCAACAGTCTTTTCTCATCGTTTTTATCTATGATGAATTCTCTCGCGGTCATAGTGGAATTATATAGAAAAATAGCGTTATCACAAATAGATGGAAAAAACTATTTACTGATAACTGAATGGCTCATGGTAAGAGAAATTCTTTGCCTCTTTCTGGTTATTCAGTCATTCAGTTATTGGTCATATGTTATAACCGTGTTTCTGCCGGAATGATTTCGCTCTTCCAGATTTTTTTGTGGAGAGTGCTCCAGATTACGGATATCTCTTCATTTTTCATAAGTTTCAAAACCAAACAGCCAACAATAATACCGATGATTCCGGAGAAAAATCCCTGCAAAAATATTCCCGGAAGAGTTTCCAGATTCAAAACGTTGTCAAAAATATTCAGGAAATAATACGAGACGGCGCCCATAACGAGAGAGGCCGAAAGCGATTGAAAAAAGGTCTTGAGAAGCGCTCCCGACTTGAGATTAAAATCTCGTTTAAAGTACAGCCACAAGATGAGAGCGTTTGCAATCGAACCCATGGCAAAGCCCAGTGGCAGCATGAGCACAATGGTTCCCGAGAGAGATTGCACTTTCAAAATGCTCTCGATAAAATTTCTCACAGATTCGAAATCCCTGTACATCTCCATAAAAAAGAAACTAAAAGCGACTACAAGACCGGCTGAAAAAAGATTGATAAAAAGCGGTTTCTTCGTTTGAGAAGCTGAATAGTATCCCCGAACAAAGAGAAGTGAGAGACTCTGGGCAAGCGCCGAGAGTGAAAAGATGGCAAAAGCGGCAGCGGTCAGCTTCGTGTCAGTCCAGTTGAACTCTCCAGAGCCCAAAATAGTCCTCACAATTTGAGCGCGTAGTACAATAAAAAGAACCGCAACAGGAATTGACCAAAAGATGATATGTCGCCCGGCGATTATGATTTGCTTCAAAAATTTATCCGTTTCGCCGTTGGTGTACAACCGGCTCAAGGTGGGAAAAGCGGCAAGAGAATAGCTTACGCCGATAATGGAAAGGGGAACGGACTGAAGATTGAACGAGAGATTGAAAATAGCGATTGAACCTTCTCCCATCAAAGATGCGAAAGCGACCAGAAAGAGAAGTGAAATTTGCATTGAGGAAAGCGTGAGAGTTCGGGGAAAAGAGATGAGAACTACCTTTTTTATCTGGCTCCAATCGATGGCAAATGTAAATTTTGGAAAAATTCCCTCGCGAAAAATGACCAAAACCTGGAGAGCGAAATGCAAGAAAGACCCGACCACCACCCCAAATATCACTCCTTGAATACCCCACCTCGGCGCAAAAAAAACGATGCCCGCGATAATGCCGAGATTATAAAACAGGGGGGAAAGCGCGTAGGCAAGAAATCTCTTGTACACCTGCGTCAAGCTGGCAAAAAAATTCGACAGACCAAGAAAAATCGGGGAAACAAGAAGAATGCGGGTAAATGTTATGAGATCGAGCAAAGCCTTATGGTCGGTGATCCCGGGAAAAAGAATCGGAGCTAGGTAGGGAATTAGGAAAAATAGTAGTGCGCTTGTACCAATGACAAACAAAGAGAAGAAGGAAAAAATGCTGTTTACGAACTTTTTTCCACCGTCCCCTTCCTTGTTCATTTTTTCAATGAGAAACGGCACAAGAACGCTCACGGACACCAGAGAACCCACTGTCACGAAAATAAAATCGGGAATGCGAAATGAAGCATAGTAGATATCCAGGCTTGAACCCGCTCCGAAATGATGCGCCAGAAGGCGATCGCGCACCAATGCGAGAAGTTGCGAGAGAAATGCAAACCCGCCCAAAAGAAACGCGGCCTCATGCAAGCCATGAATTTCTCTATTTAATAATTTTAAAATCTTTGAAACCATCGGTCATGTATAACTTGTAACATGTAACGTGTAACGTAAGAAAAAAGATCATCTTTATCAGACGCTACACGTTACACGTTTTGCGTTACATGTCTAACTATTCCCCTTCTTGGACCGGCAATTCCTTCCTATTTTCCGGTTCATTGTCTATCGGAGGCTTGGCATCCGTAAATGGCTCACGCCCAGCTCGCAAATTCGAAAGAATGAGTTCTACTTCTTTGTTATCGAGATTTAATTTTTGAATTTCTTCAAATTGAGCGAGAGCGTCATTTTTTTGTCCCAACTTGTAGTAGCTAAGACCGAGAAAATATCGCGCATTCGAGTACGTGCCGTTTGCAAGCGAGACCGATTGCAGAAGCGCATCCCTGGCACCCGCATAGTCTTTACCTGAATACTTCAAAAATCCGAGTTGGAAAAAGACGACCGGATTTCCTGGGTCGAGTTTGCTTGCCGCCTCAACGGCAGAGAGTGCCCCGGGAAGATTATTCTCCAGTATCTCAATTTGCGAAAGAAGATAGATAGCTTCGATATAATTATTTTTTAACTTGAGAGACTGCGCGATAAGATCCCGAGCCCCCTTCATATTGTTATTCAGAGCCTCAAGCCGAGCTTCGAAAAGAACGAGGGAGGGATTCCTGGGATTCAACTTCGTAGCCTGCCCATACGCTTCCTTCGCCAACCCGTAGGCGTCTTTATTTCCGAGAGCAAACACTGATTCGTAGACCGACCCTAAAACCGCAAAGTTCTGATAATCCGTTTTGCCGAGTGCCACTCCTGCTTTCGCACTTTCAATCGCTTTTGGCAGTACGGTCTCAAATCGGCTCTTCAGAATTTCCGTTGACACGTCCTTTGTATTCAAAATCACATTGATATCGTAGGCATATAATTGTGTGAGAATTCGGTAATAGTCGTCGCTTTTGAAGATGTTGAGAGCCGAGAGAATGTCCGCTTCAGCCAGTTCGGAATTGCTACTCTTATTGAACTCCGTAATTCCCTTTTGTACAAAGAAAATGCTCAAAAATCTCTGTCCGCCGATGTATCCGAGCGCCACTGTGCCAATCATGCCGATACCAAGTAGAAATAAAGCCGAGATTTTTTTAAATCTTGAAAGTGTATAGACAGTGGTCTTTGTCCCGATATGTTTCGATTCCTGAAGAGTGGCGATAAAAACACCTGTAAACAAAAACGCAAATACATACAAAACAGTGCCGGGAATATACGCAACATGGAAGACCCAGAGAAAGAGTGCGCCGAAAAAAGAGAAAAGAATGGCGAACCGCGAAAAGGGGTCTTTCGGAGTATTCCTAAGCGCTTTCCACCCGAGCCAAAGAAAAGAAAAGAGGAAAAATATCCATGTGAGGCCACCCACGATCCCCGTCGTAATGAAATACGTTGGAATGAGCCCGATTCCAATATTGAAATCCGCGTTCCAATACGGAGAAAGATTAAGGTTATCTGGCTTATACTTCTGCCACTCGCCTTGAAATTGATTAGGCCCAGCTCCAAAGTACGGCTTTGATGCCAGAGTATTCTTTCCTATTTCCCATGTGCTCACCCAATTGGGCCTGACTTCGAAATCGGAAATGTCGACGTATTTTTTAATGCCGGCACTGATATTTCCGCCCCAAAAAATAAAAATCAGAGAGATGACAAGGACAACCAGAGATGAGATAGCGAACATTCTTTTTGAAGGTGTAGTGGCATTTGCTTGCGATTCCGCTTCCGGAGAAGGTTTTTTTGCCCCAAACCACCACCAGTAGAGCGCGAGAAGAAGCGCGAATGCCCCGACCGCTATCCAGAGAGAAAGAAAATTCACAATGGCGAGAAAGGCGAGCGATAGCACAAGTACTTTGACCTCAATTAGTCTCAAAAAACGATTTTTTGGAAAACGACATTGAATTGCTACCAGAGAAGTAACCGCGGAAAGACCAAAAAATATGCCGAGCTCGTTCCATTTGCCGATAAGATTGGTAGCAGAATTTTGAAAAACTCCGAGAGAGAGGAAATCCGCTCCGAATATCAATCGAGCAACCTGAAACAGGACGACAAGAAAGAAAGAGGCGAGGAAAAGAAAATAAAATTTGAAAATTCTTTTTTTTGTGACAAGAAGTTGAAACGAAAGAAAGAGTAACAGAACCCCCATCAAAAGAGAAACAAACGTTCCTGTTTCAAATCCATCGCCCCAAAGAGAGGAGGAAATCGAACCCGAAAAAAGCGCGCTTGTAAGAGCCGTGAGTGGCAAAAGAATCAAAGCAAGAAAAAAAATGCTTTTTGGGTAGCGGAACTCGCCCCGCTTGATAACAGCAATTATCCAGAGAATCAATGAGACCAGGGTGAGCGAAACGAAAAGGACGTTTTTTGAAAATTCAATAGAGGTATTGGGAATGAAGAAAAGAGGAAGCAAAAAAACGAGACACGAGTAAACACAAAAAGACATCTTTTCAAAAAAAGAATTTTTTACCTGCACAACCGAGGGAGGAGTTTTTGTTTCGGTAGATTCCATACTTTTGACCCGAATAATGTTAGCATCATTATACAGAATCGGAGGACATTTAACAAACATCCAGCCCTGTGTATAAAAAAGAGCCGCGAGGTTTGAACCTGCGGACTCTTGTGAGGGGCTAGTCCTGAAAGGCCTCAAAAAAACGATGTGACCACTCTCTGAAGAGTGGGACCTCATCGTAGAGCCAACCCGCGATTAGAATCGCGAGAACCATGCCGAGAACCGTCACGGCGACGAACTTGGGCTCGAGGAGACTCTGCGCCCAAGTCACTTTTTTGGGTGAAGGAAAATCATTTTCACCACCCTGAAACGGATGGCCCTTTGGAGGCCCCGACTCTTTTTCTTTTTTCATGTTTTGTACACCTACTTGCACCTTAACATTTTTGCATAAAAAGTCAATAGTTGACCTCGGGCCTTAGAAATGGTCAGAGGCGCCAAAAAACCCCTACTTCTAGGGGTTTTTTGGCGCCTCGAGAAATCCTCGAGGAATATTATTCTTTGTTCTGTTCCGTTCGTCGGCCGATCATCCGCCATAAGCGGATGATTTAGGCCCTATTGGTCTTTCCCAACGTCAAACTATTTTTAGGATACAAGTTGTTATCCCTCTTTCGCTTGTGACGAAAGAGATCGACTCCTTAAGCCCCTTCGATTGACCGAAGTCAATCAGAGGGCGGTTTCAAATTGAAATATTCCACGAGCAGCTTCCGCTACCCGTGCCTTGTTCATGTTTTCCACGTGTTTCCACGAGCATGGACTATATCTTCATCCCTCCCTGCTAGCAGGGAGGGAGCCAACGTTTTATAGTAACGTTTCTCGATTTTGAAAATCGAACAATTACTATCTTCACCGAGCACCATAATAATGGTGCTCGGATTCAGTCTCTACGGGGCTATACTAAATCAAAATTGAAAAATCAAAGTGTAAAATGACAGTGTAAAATTAAAAATTTAAAAACCTTTTATTTTACATTTTGAATTGTCATTTTTATTTTTGATATTTACATTTTACATTTCGTAAGCTTCCCTCGGTATTGCCCTCATTCCCTTATTTTATCACAAATAAAGAGGAGGGGTTCACCGATTTCAGTTGGATTTTTCTGTCAAGTTTCCTTGACAGGTCGCAAGGTTTATTTTATAAACCAACGACTTACTCCCTGTCATTGAGCTTACCTTAGGCCTCCTTGCGGGGGATTTCGGGTATTCCCAACTCCCTTGAGTTGACGGGCGGTGAGTACAAGACTTGAGAACGTATTCACCGCGGTATGCTGACCCGCGATTACTAGCAATTCCGGCTTCAAGAGGTCGAGTTGCAGACCCCTATCCGAACTGGCGCCGACTTTCTTGCGATTAGCTTCAGGTTACCCTGTTGCAACGCGTTGTATCGGCGATTGTATCACGTGTGTAGCCCAGGATATCAGAGGGACATGCTGACCTGGCGTCATCCTCGCCTTCCTCCCAGCTTTTTGTTCACGAATGAACAAAAAGAGTTATAAAGTAGAAAGTTATAAGGTTATAAAGTAAGATTGAATTCTAACTTTATAACTTGATAACTTTATGAACTTTATGAACTGCTTCTTGCTCGCGAGCAAAAAGCTGGGCAGTCTCGGCTGACACTTGTAACAGCCAACGAGGGTTGCGTTCGTTACCCCACTTAAGGGAACAATTC